>JBBSGY010000161.1:0-6181 GCA_038253645.1 Acidimicrobiales bacterium | reverse complement strand
TGGTGGCAGACCGAAACCGGTGCGATCATGATCTCGCCACTCCCCGGAGCGACCACGACGAAGCCGGGCTCCGCGACATTTCCACTTCCCGGAATCGACGCGACAGTCGTCGACGACGCAGGCGAAGTAATCACAGTGGGCGGTGGTTACGCGACTCTCAACCGTCCGTGGCCGTCGATGTTGCGCGGCATTTGGGGCGACCCGGAACGGTACAAAGAGACTTATTGGACGCGTTTTCCGGGGCGCTACTTCGCCGGTGACGGTGCACGACTCGACGATGAGGGTTACTTTTGGTTTCTCGGACGCGTCGATGACGTGATGAACGTAAGTGGCCATCGCGTGTCGACCGCTGAAGTCGAGTCTGCACTCGTTTCGCACCCAAGCGTTGCGGAAGCCGCTGTCGTCGGTGCAACGGATCCGGTTACGAGTCAGGCGATAATTGCTTACGTTGTTTTGCGCTCGGGCTTTGCGGTTGATGAGCAAAGTGGTGAGGCTCTGCGCAAGCACGTGTCAACTGCAATCGGAGCAATCGCGCGTCCACGGACCATTGTTTTTGTCGATGACGTTCCGAAGACCCGAAGCGGCAAGATCATGCGGCGCCTGTTGCGCGACGTCGCCGAAGGCCGCCAGCTGGGCGATACAACAACGCTCGCCGACCCCAACGTGGTCAACGAAATCCGCGACCGCAAAGGCGAATCCACCGAAGACTGACTGGTTTTCACGAGCTCCAGGTGCCGTATCGGCACCTGGAGCTCGTGATTTGGCTACGGACTAAGACGGTTTCTGTCTCTGGGAAACAAGGTGGTTTCGCGGATGTTGGCCGCGCCGGCCAATCGCGACGTCCAACGCTCCAGACCAAGCGCGAAACCGCCGTGTGGCGGCATTCCGTGTTTGAACGCTTCCAAATAGGCCACGTAAGCGTCAGTTGATTCGCCGCGTGCTTCGAGCGCGGCAACGTAGTCCGCGTACAAGTGCAAGCGTTGCCCGCCGGTCACCAGCTCTTGTCCACGAAACAATAAGTCGAAGCTGTTCGAGAATTCCGGTCGCTCAGGGTCGGGATGGGTGTAGAACGGACGCTTCGACATCGGGTATCCCGTAACGAACAGAAAATCGCTGTTGTGCTCTCGTTGCGTCCAATCACCCAACCATCGCTCGTTTCCCGGTGACAAGTCGTTCTCATTGCTGAGGTCTTCGCCCGTTGCAGCAGCGATCATCTCCTGCGCATCTGCAAAATGCATCACCGGAATTTCATCCGGAACAATCGAAGGCTCCATCGCGCGAACCACGGCAGTAACGATCTCCATCACGTCACGATGATCGGTGATGAACCCAAGTTCGACGTCGAGCGATGTGTACTGGGCGAGATGGCGGACCGTGTCATGTGGCTCGGCACGAAACACCGGGCCGACTTCATAGACGCGCTCGAATACACCGACCAACGTCTGCTTGTAGAACTGAGGACTCTGCGCGAGAAATGCAGGCTGCCCGAAGTAATCGATTGCAAACACATTCGCGCCACTCTCGGTTGCCGATGCAACGATCTTCGGAGTCGTTACTTCGGTAAAGCCAAGCGCATCCAAACATGCCCGGAATCGGGCGAGCGACACCGCCGCTATCTCAAACGCGCGCTTGCGCTCCGGATGCCTCAAAGCAACAGCCGCGTGGTCGAGCTGCGTCGGCAACGTTGCGTTCAACACCGGTTGGAACAGTTCGATTGGTGATGGCTCGGCGCGCGACAAAAGTGAGACTGCCGCGTCGACGATTTCGACGCCCGCAGGTGCTTGTGGGTTCGAGACGACTCGGCCCGTAACTTCTATCACCGACTCCTCCGGCCATTGCGCGACCATTGAAGCGTCATTGACGACAACCTGACTCAGACCCGTTCGGTCGCGAATAATCACGAATGAGACCGACTTCAACTGTCGCAACCTGTGCAGCCAGCCGGCGACGCGAACTGTTTCACCAACGTGTTGTGACAGTTCTTGGGCGAGTAAACGTTCCATACAGTGACACCTCCTGGGTAATCCCGGGATGTGCGGGCGAGCCGGGACTCGCTGTGCCACCGCGCGCGCCTCTGGCGCATCAGAGAAGCAGCGCCGACCCGGTGTCAGCATGGTAGCGACAGATCCAGCAGAATGTTGCATCAGGCGCCCCAGCGGGCCCGCTGGTGCAACATCCTCAAGCATTTTTTGGAAGACTCCCCTTTGTGAGCGACGAAGACGCTGCCCGAGCAGCTGCCGTATCTGCAGCCCTGGAGATGATCGAGCCCGGAACGACTATTGGGCTCGGCTCGGGGCGGGCTGTGTTCGCTCTCACCGACGCGATCGGCGCCCGCTGGTCAGGTGAAGCATCAATTCGCGCTGTTGTTGCCTCGACGAAGACTTTCGAACATGCGCGCGACTCGGGCATTCAGGTCGTTGACCTTGCCGAAGTCGATCATCTCGACAACGCTTTTGACGGTGCAGACGAGGTCGATCCCGACCTCAATCTCATAAAGGGCAATGGCGCGGCAATGCTGCGCGAAAAGCTCATCGTGGCCGCTTCACGTCACGTGGTGATCATGGTCGAGGAGCAAAAGCAGGTCGAACATCTCGGTCGGCGAACTCGCCTGCCGGTTGAAATCATTCCGTTTGGTTGGCAAACCACGCTCTGGCGTCTTGAGTCGCTTACCAACGAAGCCGCATTGCGCAAGCAAGATGGTCTCCCCGTCCGGACGGATGAAGGCAACTTCATCATCGACATCGCGATTCCTCAACAACAGGAGCTACGCACCTTTGCAACCGACGTCAAGCTGACGCTCGGTGTCGTAGACCACGGGCTGTTCTTGAACAGGGTGAGCGAAGTGATCGTCGGTCACGGTGATGGTTCGATAACTGTGGTGACCCGTCGCACCGACTGACATACGACAGACGCGAGAAACAACACTCCGGCCAGCATTGCGATTGCTCCGCCGGCCGCCATGTCAAGCATTGCTGACAGGAGCACACCGCCGGTTGCCGACAGAACCCCAAAAGCCACTGACGCCCACGTCATCGCCGGCAGGCCGCTGAACCAAAGCCTGGCGGTCGCCGACGGCACTGTAAGGAGCGCCAGTGACAAGAGAGTTCCCACTGCCGGGATCATCACTGCGACCGTCAACGCTATGACCGACAGCAGTCCGATCTCGATTCGCAAACGCGAGTAACCGAGTGACTGGTACGCCGTCGAGTCGAACGCGAAAAACAAAAGCTGCTTCGCAAGCACAGCCAACATCGCGATCATTGCGATCGACACGAGTGCAGTCAGCAACACATCGGTTGTCGTAATCGTGAGTATTGAACCGAACAGGAATGATGCAAGATCCTGACCATGTCCGTCGCTCGCGGTCAGGATCACGACCCCAAGCGCAAACGCGCCGGCGAGCACAACGCCGATAACACTCGCGTGGTCGACAATTCGCGTTGAACCGAGAATTCCGACGACTACGGCGACCGCAATGCCCGCTGCGCCTGCGCCGGTCGCAATTCCGATGCCGAAAATCGAACCGACTACCGCTCCTGGAAATGTCGCGTGCGACAGTGCCGCCACAAAGAATGGCAGGCGTCGAAGAATAACGTGCACACCGACAACACCACCGAGCACACCGACAAGTGCTGCTTCCATCAGCGATCGCTGAAAGTACGCACTCTGCAGGCTTTCCGACAGCACACTCATACCGGCATCGCCCGCCGGCTACGCAATAAACGCCAAGCGCTGACCAAACAGAAAATTAGAGTTATAAAGACCACTGTTGCCGCGCCGGCGGGCACGTCAACCCCACGGTCGACAGACAGCAGATAGCTCGCTGTCAGTCCGACGAAACCTCCGGTGACCGTGATGAGCGTCGCGACAAGAACCATCGCGTTGACGCGTTTTGTAACAAGGCGGGCTGCCGCGGCCGGCGTGACGATGAATGCGACGAGCAACACCGTGCCCACTGAGCGCACGGCGGCAATAACGGCGACCGCCACACACACGTTGAGAATTACATCTAGAACGGCGACTCGGTAGCCGAGTGCTGCCGCTCCCGACCGATCAAACGCGCGCAGCAAAAGCTCCTTGTGCAAGAACACGAGCGTCAACACAACCAGCAATGCAAGGACGGCCGTCTCGAACAATTGCTGTGAATCGACAGCAAGCATCCTGCCGAACAACAAGACGCTCAGGTCATGCTGATAACTGCCTCCTCTCGACACGATGATGACGCCGGCAGCCAAGAAGACTGTGATCAACACGGCAAGTACCGCGTCGGAGTCGAGTTGTGACTTGCGGCGTACGATCGAAAACGACAGAACGGTCAGCATCGCTGCCGCAGCGGCGCCGAGAAGCAGCGAGTTACCGGTGACGTACGCCGCTGCGATTCCGGGAAACACGCTGTGCTGCAACGTTTCGACGGTAAACGCGAGCTTGCGAATTACAACATGGACACCCACAACTGCACCCATAATTGCCAAAAAGATCAACAAGGCACCGGCACGCTGCATATACGGCTCTGCAAATGGCCAACTCATGGTCGGCTCACCCAGTCGTCACGACGGAGCCTGCGTCGTTCCACACCATGGACTTTGCACCGAACGTCTTACTCAACAGTTCGGGCGTGAGGGTCGACGCAATCGGACCGAATCCGAACTGCTTGCCATTCATAAGAAGCACCTTGTTGCACACTGCGCGGGTGACATCAAGATCGTGAGTCGACATCACAATTGCAACACCGCGCTCGCGAAGCCTGCTGATAACGCCCAAGGAAATTTCGACGGTCGTCTTATCGACCCCGTTAAACGGCTCGTCGAGTAGAAGGAGCTGCGATTGCTGAGCAAGAGCGCGAGCAAGAAGCACGCGCTGGCGTTGCCCGCCCGACAGCAAGCCGAAGTGTTCGCGCGCGCGATCTTCCATATCGACTTCTTTGAGAGCAGTCAGTGCTTCCACTCGGTCGACATGTTGCGGACGCCGAGCCCATCCCATGCGGCGGTAGCGACCCATCAGGACAACATCGAGAACCGACCCCGGAAACGACCGGTCCAGCGCGGCAGCCTGCTGCACGTAGGCAACGTTCTTGCGAGTCACATTTGCGTCACCGCCGAGAACGGTGACCTTGCCTTGCAGCACGGCGACGAGTCCGACGATCGTCTGCATGAGAGTTGTCTTTCCGGCGCCGTTCGGGCCGATGATTCCGAGCGCGTCTCCTGCAAATACGTCGCCGTCAATTTCGGATGCAGCGACCTCATGGCCGTAGCCCGCACTCACTTGCTCGAAGCGCAGTCGAATGTCAGACAAGGTTATTTACAATCGAGGATGTGTTGTGTCGCATCATTTTGAGATAACTGTCGACGTCACTATCAGAAGGACCGAGTGCATCCACGTAGAGCTGTTGAGTTCCTGCAACCACCGTTGCGCCCCCGGCTGCCGCGGCCGGCCCAGCCGGGTTGGCGGCAAACGTATTCTCACCGAAGACTGTAGATATACGGTGAGCGCGCAATGAATCGGAGAATCGTTGCGTTTGTACCGCAGTCGGTTTCGTCGATGGATCAAAGCTGTCGATAAACGAGCCTCCGTCGACGAGAGCGAACTCGTCTGTGTAATAGCCGAGGGCGTTGTGGGTCGTGACGATCGTCTTGTTCTTGAGCCGAGCGAGCGATTGCCTTATTTCACGCGAGAGACCGTCGAGCTGAGCGTCGTATGCGCGCTCGTTGCCTTGGTACGCAACCGTATTCGCCGGGTCGGCCGCAACGAGCGCAGCGGTGACGTTGGCAACCATAATTCGTGCGTTCACAACACTTAGCCAGATATGCGGATCGTTCGTTGTGACTGCGCCGATCTGTTTTTTGCGGAACTGCACGCCGTCACTTGTGTCTTTCACGAGACCCTTTGAGTCTGAGTCGTCGAACGCTCGATCGAACCAGCTCTCCAGACCGGCGCCGTTCTTGAGTACCACTCGGGCGGTGGCAAGCGCTGTGATGTCATCAGGAGTCGGCGCATGGTTATGCGGATCGGCATCGGGAGCAGCAATGATCTTGAGATCGATCAGGCTGCCGCCGATGAAGGCCGCCGTGGCGTAGCGGTAGATTTTGGCCAGCTCGCCGATCGTATCCAGCAAAAGGATGTTCGCCGTTCGGCCGGTGCCGGTCGCCGGGAGCTCGCTGCGGCGAACGAAATCCTTCCCCCG
>JBBSGY010000160.1:0-6190 GCA_038253645.1 Acidimicrobiales bacterium | reverse complement strand
CTAGGCGGCCTCGGAGTAGACACCTTTGCTGCTTGTGAGACCCAGTTCCAATGACAAGGGCAGCCGTCTGCCAGGGCTGTTCGGATTCGGGCGAGAATAGAACATGGCCGGAAACGAAATGCGGAGGATCGTCGTCGTTGGTCCGCCTGGCAGTGGCAAGTCAACACTTGCATGCGCGCTTGCCAGAAGATTCGATGTTCGGCTGTTCGAGCGCGATGCCAACGGTCCTCTCGGTTCCGACGAATACCGGTATGCGGTAGATGATCTGCTTGGTGCAGATGGTTGGGTTTTTGATGGCTTCCCATACTTTGTGGACGCCGAGATCTACGGCGCTGCCGACACTGTTGTCGCGTTGGCTTTCTCGCACCGGCTCGTTCTATCGAATGCGTGAGATACGCTCGCTTCCCACCCGCCCCGAATTGAACGGCGTTAACTTCGTGCGACTGGAAGATCCAGCGCAATGTGAAGACTGGCTCGCAACAATTACCTCTGGATGATCGTTCAGGTTCGGAACTGTCTCCAAGTGCGCTCTCAGGTTGCTCACAGACTGAGCATCGATGCTTTAACGGAGATTTCGTAGAAGGAGACGTGCAGTGGACGAGTGGAACCCTACCGAATCATATTTTGCAGCGCCTGGGCCGCCGCCCGTCACCACCCCTGCCGCGACACCGCCGGCGCCTGCCGCGGCAAACATGCGAACTGTGCTCGCCTCGGCGATGTTGAGTGCTGTCGTCGCCGTCGTGTCGACAGTAGGTGTTATGCATTACACCGACCACGACGGCACTAGTTCGTCTTCCACATCGGCCACGCCGGTGTTACTCAACTCCGACGGGTCGGTTTCGATGCAATCCTTGCTTGCCAACGTGGAGCCTGGCGTTGTTGCGATTCGCACGCGCTCGGTTGCCCAGTACGGCCGCTTCGGGTCGCGGTTACAGGAGGGCGCGGGTACCGGAATGATTATCACCCCCGACGGAACCATATTGACCAATGCTCACGTTGTTGCGGGTGCAAGATCTGTTCTTGTGACCATCCCGGGTGATTCGACCGAGCACACTGCAACGGTCACCAGTGCGAGCACGACGTCAGATATTGCAGTATTGAAAATGGAAGGCGTCAGTAACTTGAAAACCGTGACGCTTGGTTCGTCATCGTCGATGAAAGTCGGAGACAGCGTCGTCGCCATTGGCAATGCGCTCGCGCTCGACGGGGGCCCGACCGTGACCACCGGCATTGTGTCTGCAGTCGACCGCTCTATCGAGGACAACACTGCGCAACTGCAAAACCTGATTCAAACCGATGCAGCGATCAACCCCGGCAATTCCGGTGGCCCGTTAGTGAACACGCACGGCGAAGTGATCGGAATGAACACCGCCGTGAGCAGCCAAGCTCAGAACATCGGATTCGCCCTGTCGATAGACAGCATCAAGTCAAAGATCTCCGGCCTCACCGGGACGAAGGCAACGTAAAGCCTTGCGACTCAAGACGGAAAGCCCCACTGACACGACCTTTGTCCCCTGAGGGGGACTATGTCCGGCTGAGGGGACAAAGGTCGTGTCGGCTACGAAAACGATGAGAGGATCGGTTGTTCGATCGCTTGGTCGCACTACAAGCGTTCGTCACAATCTCCACGTTATGGACTCAGGCATCGCTCGAGACATTCGGGGGATGTCAGCGAGGACACGTGGTGATGCAAGTTTCGCACCGTCCCAATAGTATTCGGGCTCAACCACATCGGCTATGAGCTTCCACTCTTCGGCTGAAGGAACAAAACGGCGATCCGCCATCCGTCGTGTGACGTCTACCGCTGCCCTGTGAACGTCCGAGGTGGTACGTTTCTGCAACGCGAGACCGAGTCTGTGAATCACGCCGTCGATCACGAACTCCGTGAGATCAGCGAGGTTGGGAGCGTAGCTGCCATATCCTCGGCGCGTCGCTTCGAAATGCGTTTCGTCTAGACCCTTCATCATCACCAGATATGCAAGGGTGACAAAATCTTTATCCCGTAAGCCAACGCCACTTTCGCCCAGATCAGTAAACCAATAATGGTGGTCCCTAGGGTCTTCGAGGACGTTTCCGAGATTGGTGTCGTTAAGGACAACGGTCAGAGCCTTCGTTGCCCGATTGCCGGTGGGAAGAGGTTCGGAAAAATCCATCCCTGCGAGACACTTGGAGTATGCATCAACAACAGACGAACTCTCGCCGTGGCTGTCCGTCAGAGTCCTTAAGAGACCCTCTACAAAAAAATGAGTAGGTTCAGCCATAGGCGCATTCCAGAACTCTCCGGGTAGACGCTGTCTCATCCAATCCTCGCCTCTGCGATGAAAGCGAAACAGGGTCTTGCCATACTTAAACCCATCGAACGTTCCGGGTTGGATAGGTAGACGCAGAGGATGCATCGTGACCATCGAGCGCCCATAGTTTTTGAAGCCCAGGATCGGCAAGCAGGGCCACAAGCCGCCCGACCGTGTTAGTGCAAGGACGCTTCTGTCGGTATCAATAATCGCATTCGGATTGGTAGCGACTGTCGCTACGACGGAGCCCTGCCGCGTCGTGACGACGTATACATAGCGAGCGCCTTTTCGGAGGAGTTGCAGGCGGGCCTTCGGCCCAAACATCCGTACCAACGTCTGATCGGCGAGATTGGCCTCTGAGTCGTCAAAGTCTACAGACAACTCGGCTTCGCTCTACCGACACAATGGCAAGAGGTTTCTCATCACTTCTCCAGACTAGATCCACCAGTTTCTAAGCAGGCGTGTCTTACGAATGGGTCGTCGCTATGTCAACCTTCGTTTGGAGTGCGACACGATGTCGCATGTAGCGAGTGGATGCGTTTGAAGAAGATTCAATCGATGTTGAAAACGCAGTCTCGGCCGTTGCAGTGGCCGGCTGCTGGGACTTATTGCTGCCGAGAGGCCCCGTGCCAAGACCGAAGTCGTCCGGCTAGAAGTCTTCATCAAATGAGACGTCGCCTTCGACGCCCATTTGATACGAGCTGACCGTCCGCTCGAAGAAGTTCGACAGGCCTTGCACGTCTTGCAGCTCCATAAACGACAGCGGGTTCTTCGTACCGAACCGCTTGGGCAGGCCGATGTTCATGAGTCGTTGGTCGGCGCAGTTCTCGAGGTACGCACGCATGTCTTTGACCGACAGTCCGGGAACGCCCTGGCCGAGCAAATCTTCCGCAAATGCGACTTCGCATTCGACTGCTTCTTCCATCATCTCGGTTACCTGTTGCACGAGTTCGTCGTCGAACAGGTCGGGCTCTTCTGCGCGCACTGTGTCGACAACAGCGAACGCAAAGTTCATGTGGCAGCTTTCGTCGCGGAACACCCAGTTGGTTCCATCTGCGAGCCCGTTCAACAAACCCTTGCTACGCAAGAAGTACACGTAAGCAAACGCGCCGTAGAAGAACAGGCCTTCGATGCACGCGGCGAAGCAGATGAGGTTCAACAGGAACTGGCGGCGCTCTTCACGCGTGTGGATCTCTTCGAGATCGTCGATCGAACCAATCCACTTGAAGCAGAAGTCCGCCTTCTTGCGTATAGACGGAATGTTCTCGATCGCGGCGAACGCAAGGTGGCGCTCTTCGTGGTCGGGCACGTAGTTGTCGAGCAGCGTCAGGTAGAACTCGATGTGCTGCGCCTCTTCGAAGAGCTGACGGCTGAGGTACAAGCGGGCTTCGGGAGCATTTATGTGTTTGTAGAGATTGAGCACCAAGTTGTTCGCAACGATCGTGTCACCGGTCGCGAAGAATGCGACAAGACGGTGAATGAGGTGGCGCTCCGAAGGAAGCAAGCGGCGCTCGAGATCGACGAGGTCATCCGAAAAATCGACTTCGGCGACTGACCAAGTGTTTTTGATCGCGTTGCGGTACATCTCGAAGAAAGCCGGGTACCGCATCGGCCGGAGTGTGAGGTCCATACCCGGGTCGAGAATGTTGCGGTGCTCTTGGCCGGATTGAACAGCTTCTACAGCCTCTTTGAATGCCTCCTGTCGGAGTTCGGCAGCAGCAGCCGCGCCGTTGGCTCCGTCTGGACGGCTCATGTCGATGACGGGTTCGCTCGACAGGGGAGCGTTCATTGCCGTGGAGTTGCTCATCTTGGGCCTCGCTTTTGATTTGCGCCTAGGGGTGAATTTCGAGGCACCGCCGGATTCCGACCGATAGGCACCTATATGTGAACTGCTTGGAACGAGAAGACATTCCGCCGGGCAGCACAAATAAAGCGGCCAAAACCGCTCATCTCAGTGCGAACCCCCCGGAACGCCTCCGGTCTTGAAAACCTGTGGCATAGCGCCCAGACTTATCTGGCCGCCGAACTCGTGGTTAAAGACAACTATGTAATTACAACAGTGTCAAGCGGGTCGATAGGCCCATTTGTTTGACTGCCGGTGGTGTCATTGTACACCCCAAATAGTGCCTCTGAGCTGGGTAAATGTGTGGAAAACGCGGTGGATTCAGAAGCCTTTGCGGGGGACAAGCTGGGGATATTGCCGGTCGGCCTGTGAGGTAACCTCATCCCCGAAATTGACGCTCCATGGATTCGCGCGTGGGCGCTAACGCGGGGCGCTTCGTGGGCGCTTACGCGGGGCGCTAATTCCGTTTCACCGCCGCAGCTGCGGGAGTGCGGGAGTGGGGGACTACGGGATCGTTATGGCTACGCCGACGCGGTTTCCGCCATGGCGTTTCGCATCGGTTACCGCCGATTTGACGCAACGCAACATGTCATCGAGGTCCGCACCTTGCGCGCACCCGAAACTCGCGGAGATCGGACGCGAGGTACCGTCGGGCAGCTCTGCGCCGAACTCTGCAACGGTCAAACGCAATCGCTCGGCAAGCACTTGTGCACCTCCGATGTCAGTTTCGGGAAGCACCAGCATGAACTCGTCTCCATCCCAACGACCCGCGAAGTCGCCGGTGCGAATGTCTGCCATCACATGACGCGCGACATCCTGGAGAACCATGTCGCCGGCTTCGTGTCCGGCAACATCATTGATGTGTGAGAAACGGTCGATATCCATCAGCACAATTGAAAGCGGCCGGTCATGTCGCGCAGCGGTGGCAACGATCTGTTGCAGTTGAGCATCCATTTGTGCCCGGTTTACAAGGCCGGTTAACCCATCAATGCGAACGAGACGATCAAGTGTTTCGCGTTGCCGCGAGACAACTTGGCGAAGCTGGGCAAGTTGAATTGCAGCATCGACGCGGGCGGCGAGAGTTACAGAATGAAGTTTGCGACCGACGAAATCGTGCGCACCATGTTTCAGGCCACGGGCAACCTGCGCCGGGTCGTCAGATGTGAGTACGACAATCGGCATTTCGTCGCCTGCTTCTGCCCACAACACGTCGAGCACGTCTTCGCCGTCACTCGTGCGCAAAGTCGGGTCCAAGAGCAGCACGTCGGGTGCGGCACCCTCGACCATGCTGAGCGCGTCATCACCCGATGTCGCGTCGAGAACGTTGATGCCGCGACCGTCCAGATAGCTGTGCGCTTCAGCGCACAACTCAGCATCCGCGTCGGCAACGACAACGGATGGTTCGTGAGTCTCTGTGGATATGCGCACCTCGTCATTCTTGTCGGAATTCAGTCAGATCGCTCCGAAAATGTAACGACGGAGAGTGAGATTTCCCTGGCGAAGGCGCCCGACGTACGCGACTCTGGTTTGAGAGGCGTGCAAAACTAGGGGCGATAAGTGTTTTTTGGGGCAACAGACAGGCGAATGCCTGCAGTTCGTGGTCGAGCGAAGGCGGCGGCCATTTTGGCAACAACTGCCGCTTTGATCGGCGGCACAGCAATGACGGCGCACGCGTTGGCGCCGGGAACCGGGCTGATGGCGGCTCCGATGGCGGATCGGTCCGGCGCGGTGAGCCTTCCGGGTGCAACAGTCGGTGAACTTTCCTACCTGTTTCTCGTCACCGGGAACGACGTGAATGACGTGAACAAGGTCACCTTTTACATCGACGATAAGAGTGCGACCGGTGATCCGATCTCGGTGGACCGCAGCGCACCATTCGACGTCGGTGGAACTGATATCGACGGAACTGCGAATCCACTCGATCTTTCTGACTTTGATGACGGACCACATGCACTCACCGCATATGCGGAAACCGACAAAGTGATTTTCTTGTACACGGTCAATTTCAAGTTGCAGAAGGGCCTGACGCCGGCTGCGCAAGCGGCACCTAAGTCGG
>JBBSGY010000159.1:0-6191 GCA_038253645.1 Acidimicrobiales bacterium | reverse complement strand
TTGCGTGCGCACCATCAAAGGCGCCATGAAGTCAGGACCAACTTCGAGTCGCGGCCATTCTGAAATCCAAAATGTCGCGTGAAAGGCATTCTCTGTGCGGTAGTGATCCCACTTTGCCTCGGTCGAGAGTGCCCACGCGTTGTCAGGCGAGACGCCTGCGCGCTCGGGATCGAGGCGACCTCGGCGCACCAAGGAGCGACGTGAATCGGGGTCAACCGCGTTACGGAAAGTAAGCGCAAGCAAGCGAGGCGACAGTGCTCCGTTGACCTGAATATCAGCTGCCAAAAGACTGTCTGCAAGCTGACGAAGTTCACGAATGAGCACAAGAGCGGCGCCCTTGTCGCCACCTCCTGCCTTCTTGACGATGCGACCCGCCTTGACGGCATTGATCTGAATCGCGATGTAAGTCTCGTGCTGCTGAGAAACCGGACCGAACTCTTCGAGCAAGTCAATGTAAGAACGGACGGTAGGCGTTGCATCGGACTGCACCCGCGCTTCAACAAGATAACGGTTGAGCGCGTCACCGTCGTCGGGCACAGCGCGTTCGATCCATTGAATACGATGTACAAAGCTGCTCGGACGAGCGAGCGCTCCCAGCACGTCCGCCCAACCTTGCAGTTTGCGCTCTTTTTCGCTTCTCTCGAGCAGTGAAAACGCATCGCCTTGAACAGCAAGCACGCCGGTGTACAGGCCGTTTTTGGCATCTTTGACAACACCAATCGCTCCCTCACCGTCGCCGACCGGAACCTCGAGGATCGTGAGATTTTGCATCGGAGGAGGCATTGCGTTAGCGCGTGCGCGCTCCTTCAGAATTTGAGCCTTTGTCTTTTTTGGTTCTTTCCTGTTTGCAGGCCCCTTACCAGCGCCTTGTTTCCCATTCTGCTTGTTTGTTTTCTGCTCGCTCATGTCGATTTTTGTCGACGTATCCATTCCGTTGGTACCAAGCAGTGGCAGTGTCGAAAACCATGAACTGTTTCCGGTTGCAGATCCCAAAAACCAACGGAACAGAACAGGAATCCATTCGTCGATGCCACGTCCCATCGGCTGTAGCAAAGCAAGTGCGCAACCAGTACCGGCGGTGATGATTCCGAACGGTAGACCCGCACCTGGGATATTCAAAAAAAACACAGCAAGTACAAATGAAGTCGCGAAAATTATCAGCTGCCCGGCGCGCAAACCGGCAAGCACTCCGCGTTTTTCGAGTGGCCCGAACATATAGGACCTCGACTCGCTCGCGTCCGCAGCTGACATTGCTTAGATCACCATCCTCTCGCTAAAAATCTCAAAATGTGCTGACGCGGGGTTTCAAATTGGCCTTACGTTTGCCCAATCTGCCAATTCGGTTACCGGCAAGCACATGAGTCAATTCGCCCACGCCATAGACACTCGCCGGGTTGGCAATGCGACCCTCGTTGGCTCCGCCGGCGCCGGCCGCCCATGCAGACAGGCGAACTCCAAAGACTCCGGCGGTCAAAAAGATCGCAGCCGCATTTACCGCTGCCATCAAACCTGATTGCGAAGGGCTTGTGCCACCTGCGCCGACTTCCACTGCGCCAAGCCCAAGGGCAATGCCACCTGCGATGTAAATCTTCGCCGAAGCAACTCCGACAATGGTTCGCAACGATGTTTTTGCCCACTGCGAACTTGCAGGCCACACGAGACCGGCAAATGCAAGCGGCATGAAGAGTACGGAGAGATATACGGTGACCTCCCGCAAGATCATCTCAATGATGATGACAAGCGCCGAGAGCAGCGTAATCAGCAAGAATAGAAGACCGAACCACGACGTTGTCGACTTGTCCATGTGTTGAATGCCGTCACGAATCTTGCTGAAGTCACTTCCAGACGCGGCAAACATCGCCGACGAAAGATCGTCTGTGATGTTCAACAACATCTGCACGAATCCGGCAACCACAATGCTGCCGATAAATGCAGTCGGCAACAAAATCAGCGTTGATCGCAGGAGCAAGAACAATGAACCGCGGATGACCGACTGAATGATGACCAGCATCATCAGCGGAGCTATGAGCAGAACGCCCATCTGGTGCATCAATCCGTATTGCTTGAGAAACCAGTTGCCACACGCTTGTTGACGCGTGTCAGGAGGAAGATCACGGCAGCTGACGACGGGGTTGAACGCAACTGCGTGCGAGCCGAGGACGTCGTTCATCACATAGCCGAGAACGCCACCTTGCTTGTCGCCCGGCTCGCCAACGGCAGCACGTATGGCCCCATCGTTTATTGACTCCATGAAAGTCGAACCGGCCGCCCGAGTGAGTGCATTGCCACCGCTACCCGTATTTCCGGGTGCACCTGAAGCAAGTGGTGCTGTGGCATTGCACTGAGGCTGACCGGCGCCACTGCATGGAGCGTTGGCTGCGCTCGGAACGGGCGCCGCCCCGGGCGGAACCGGAAGAGGGGTGATGGTCCCGGATGAGGCTGGAGCCGCTTGTGCGGGATTTGAGGCTTGTGCGGGATTTGGCGCTGGCGCGGAATTTGAAGCCCCTATTGCCGGATCAGCCGGAGCCGGGTCTGGCGCACCAAGCACGACCGAATCAGTTGCTTGACCCGGAGATTCAGAAAGTGAAAGGTCAGGAGACACCTGGTAGCTCGGAATATCGGAACTGGAGCCCGGAGATGCCGAAACAGGCTGTCCAACCAGGACTGCGGAGCAAGAGATGGCGACAAAGAACGCCGAGCGACAAAAAGTTCGTAACAGCATCCTCGACTCACCTCCCCGGGACGCGCAGAATCTCAACCTCCACGTATTATACGTCATCAGTTCTTCCAAAACCTGGCCTTGGGCGGAATGAGACTTGCGTATTCACTCCGAGTGAACCTCGAGTCGGCGCTCATCGGCGTGTAGCGGCCGAATTCCTTACGAGACATACCCGGCACGCCCTCTTGTCCAATGATCACTCCGACGAGCGCCGGCGCGCACACTGACGCAAACAAGAATGCGACGAGCCCCGCCAGGAGTGTGGCGATGTGGGTCGGCATTGCGTCGGGATTGCCCGAGGGCATGTCTCCAAAGGAGAAGCGAATCATTGCGAACGAAACTGCCAAGGCCGCAACGATGACGAACTTCATCAATATGACGCCTGTAATCGTCCTCGAGAGCCGGCTGTACCAAGGACGCGAACCGCTCCACACAAACGACGCAAACCCAAGCGGGAGAAAGAGCACTCCCAAATAAATCGCAACGCAGCGAAAGATGAGTTCGGTGTACATGATGATTGCGGCAATCGCCATGAATAGAAAGATCAGGCACAACAGAAAGTTCACTCCGGCGTTCTGTTTATCCGGCGGGGCCGACGTGACCTTCTGCAGGAAGTCCCTGTAGTCCGTCTGAAACTGGCCCATCAGCGCGTCGGAAAAGGATTGATCGATCTTCAACATGAAGGTGATGACCGAAAGGGCAACCACCGTGCCGATCAAGGCGACTGGAATGCCGACCAGATAGGTTTTCATAACCTCGGCTATGCCGCCCTTCAGGATTGCGCCGATTGTTGCGACAAGCGCGAGTGGCAGCGTGAGCAGTGCAGCAATCCGAAACATGGTTGCGTATTGTCCGAGAAACCAAGCGTTCTTACCCGAAACGTCAGGTTCGGGTGCATTCATGATGAGCCCGACAACCGCGTCCAGCAAGCTGACAATGCCGCCGGTCATCCATTCGGCAATGTTCGCCCAGATCGACTCGACGACGTCCGCCACGACGAGCGGGTGACCGAGCGCGGCGCTTGCATCCGCCGGCGATGCGCAGGCCAGAGTCGCGCCAATTGCAATGGCTGCAATTACGGAAAGGCGCGTTCTATTGCGAAGCGGTTGCATACCGATACGCCTTGTAACCGTCGAAAACTTGACGAACGTCAGCGAACGAAGAGAACTGCGCATCCTTTGCGTAGATCTGCGGCGCAGGGCCGAGCTTTGTCTCGAATTTGTTCAAACGCCAGTGCTGTGACCATTCGAGCCCGAACGTCGTGGTAGCCCAATACGAACGCACTGTTTGACTCGTCGCGTCAATCAGCACACTCATGTACCAGATGTTGACTGTCGCTTGCTCAGGTGACGGCGAGTCGACCTTGTAAGACGCAGGCGTCACGATAAGACGCGCGCGAGCTTGATTCGAGCCCGGCGCTGTTTGCAACGAGGTCTTGATCTCCGACAAATTGTCGACCAGGGATTGACGCACGGATGGGGATGCTGTCGATGAAACGATGTCGTCCAATACCTGGACCTGACGATCGCTGTCCACGAACGCAACGTTCGAGATGCCTGAGATGAATGCAGTCGCAGCTTTTGCGGCTCCGTCCGGGGACCTCTCTGTCTGAGCGAACAACGCCACGTCAGGCGCAATCACCGCACTCGTTTTCGCATCGGCTTTCGCCGGAGTCGAAGAGCTTTTGGAGTTTTCGCTCGACGCGCCGTCGCCTGATTGGTCGGTACTCACACCGTTTGGTGTGGCACGGGTCTTTACGGCCGGCTTGGCGCCGCTAACCGAATATCCGAAAGCTCCGCCGGCAAGCGCAAGAACGAAACCGATAATAACAACCGATTGCAGTGAGAATACTCTCTCTGAACCGACTTGGCCCCACGCTGCTTGCCGGGGCGACAACCAACGAAGGGCCATTCTTTACTCCTAATCAGGTGCATGTTTTCGCAGTAGATGTTTTGCGCAGTAAATATTTCTGTGTTTACGAAGTCAGATCCGGAGCCGTGGATGGGACGCCGCCACCGAGTTGGAAGAAGTAATTGATGATCACTTGTGCAGCACCGATCGCCAGTGCAGCGCCGGCGCACACGAGAAAGCCCTTTTTGCCGTTGACGCTCTGCGTGTAGTTGTTCGAAAACGAACCGACAGCCCACAGCCCGGCGGACAGCACGAGCCCGACGAGACAGAAGATCAATGAATAGAACATGATGCCCCTGATCAGCGCCGTCGCAGCCTCGTGCCCGATGAAGGTGGTGCTTGGAGTGTATTTACCGGGCAAGCCCGGTGCTGCCTGCGCAAGGATGAGTCCTAACATTTTTGTTGCCTCCTAAATGTGTGCCTTGCGGCACGATTGCCCCGTTGAAACTTCGTTGACATTGAGCCCGTATTCTGCCTCGCCGCACCCACGGAGGTATGAAAACGGAGAGGACGTGAATTTACGTAGCAGAAATCAAGACGCATGGCGCGCCCCCGAACCGGCGAGCTCGCGACGGCGCGGGCCATTGCGAGGCGGTCTTGCGAGAGTTGAAATCGTCGTCGCTGCAAGTTCGACAAACGCTTCGCGAGTCTGACGTGACAGCATGTCGAGTGAAACCGAGCTACTGCCGGTTGCAAGGTGTTGATCCCACGGGATGCGAACGACTGCGCTGCAGCGTTCGTTGAAGTGACTTTCAATTCGCTCTACATGCCCGCGTTTTGCGGTTGCGGGAATGCCATTGATGACTGCAATTACCTGTGCATTTGCTCCGGCAGCCTCGCCGGGACGCTCGTCGAGCCATGCGAGCGTGCGCTCTGCCGCACGAACACTGTCGACACTCGGGCTCATCACCAACAGCAGTGTGCGTGCCGTGTTGACAAGTACCCGTCCCGTCGCACGCGTCACGCCCGCGCCGGTATCGAAGATCGACATGTCGTAATGCCGTGCCAGCTGCGCAGCGACGGCCTCGAGGCCGGTCGTGCTGATCGGACCCATTTCAGCGGGGTCTCCGACGATAACTTCAAGACCCTCGGAAGTCGACGTGGTAAAGCGACGCAACTGCGCGTAATCAGATGGAATCGGGTTTGCCGATGCAAGCGCAGCGAGCGTGCTCGGCGCTTTCGGCGCGAGCAACCAACCAAGCGAACCGGCTTCGGCATCACCGTCGAGTGCGACAATTCGTCCACCGCGCTCAGTTGCGAGTGTCAAACCGAGATATGCACTGATGGTTGTCTTTCCGACACCACCTTTGCGTGAGAAGACTGCAACGGTGCCGTTGGTGATCGGTCGGCGCATCGTCCGGTGCAAGGCAGCAAGCGCCTTCTCCTGTGCAGAGGGGCCTACGGTGATTGCGCCATTCGTTACCCGCGAAAGCGCACCGCGCCAGCCCGAAGATGCCGTCGACGATGCAGACCGGTCAGCGGCAGCGAGATTGTTAGCGAATTCGTCGTTGCGGGCCCGCTGTTTCGGCATCGGGCGGCGAGCAGGCGATTGCGATGGCGC
>JBBSGY010000158.1:0-6234 GCA_038253645.1 Acidimicrobiales bacterium | reverse complement strand
TGCCGTCAGTGTTGTAAGTACCTTCGGTACCGGTTGATGTGTTGAACACCCACAGCACCTTGGCGTCGCGCACGAAAAAGATGACCTGGCGCTTCTTGTCGATTTCGACAAGATGTGCCGCGTTGGTTGCAGGCGTTGGACGGGTGGTCGTGTCGATTGCCTTCAAGGTCGCATCGTCAAGAGAGCCGGTACGCTTCATGCCGTTTACCTTCTGGAATGCGAGCACGGCCTGTTGAGTGCCCTGACCGATCTCGCCGTCAGCTGACGGCATCCAGTAGCCGGCGTCGAGCAGCTTCTTCTGCTTCGCAATTACAACGTCGACGGGTATCGAAGGCTTTGCCGGCGCCGCTGTGGTTACAACCGTCTGCTCCGGAGCCTGCTCGATCGTTTCGCCGAGCACCTGAGCGGGAGCTTCGGTCGATACTGTATGGGAAGACTCAGTCGGGCCCGATGCCGAAAACGCATATGCGGCCCCGGCGCCGATCACTGTCGTGAAAGTGACTCCTGCGACAATCGCCTTCAGCCTCTTCTGCATCAAATCCTCCAATCACGACAAAAAGCAGTTCTCTTCAAACGGAGCGGCTTCCTCTTACCTATTAGACGCCTCGAGAGGCCACTTTCGTCACGGAATTTTTTGCAATTTTTCTCGGTGTACGGCCCCGAGGTAGTGATGGTCCGAAATTCGTTCTGTTTCTGTCAGGCTGCTTGGCATGAGCGCAGTTTTGGCGGACAAGCTGAGGGTCACGATTCCGATTGCCGAAGGAATCGGCGATATGTGGGTCGTTTTCAGCGACGGTGTCCTTTTCGGTGAAGTAGTGCGGGCGTTGGCCGATCCCTACCGCGACACGCGAATCACAAAAGTTGCCGGAATCGAGGCACGAGGTTTCGTCCTCGGAGCGGCGGTTGCGACGGAGTTGGGAGCCGGCTTTGTGGGTATTCGCAAACCCGGAGGGCTTTATCCGGGCGAAACTCATGAGAGTCGCACACCACCTGACTATCGCGGCAATGAGTTCGTCCTCCGTCTTCAGAAAGCAGCGCTTACCCCGCACGACCGCGTGATCCTCGTGGATGACTGGTTCGAAACCGGTGGCCAGGCAATGGCGGCGATCGCGCTCATTCAGGCGAGCGGCGCGCAATACCGCGGAGCATCGATCATCGTGGACTGGCTTAAAGACCAAACGCGCGCCGCACTCGCGCCAGTGCACAGCATCCTCAACGCACTTACACTGCCAACACGCGATTAAGGGATTGGAGTGATTGACCCGTTAGCCTCCACGTGTGGCACACATACTTGGCGCTGAGTCGGTACGTCTGGAGTTCCCGACAAAGGTCGTTTTTGATTCAATCACGATCGGCGTTGGTGAGGGCGACCGCGTCGGAATTGTCGGACGCAACGGCGACGGCAAGTCGACATTACTTTCGATTCTCGCAGCCCGCCAAACGGCTGACGCCGGCCAAGTCACCCGTCGACGTGGTGCGACTGTAGGGATGCTCGATCAGGCAGACACAATCAATCCGCGATTGACCGTCGCGCAATCAATCGTCGGAGAAACACCCGAATATGAGTGGGCAGGTGACTCTCGCATTCGAGACATCATCGACGGACTCGTCAGCGAACTCCCGTGGAATGAAGTCGTCGGCGAATTGAGCGGCGGTCAAAGGCGTCGCGTCGCCCTTGCCGCGTTGCTCGCTCGCGATGACGACGTGTTGATGCTTGATGAGCCGACCAACCACCTCGACATCGAGGGCATTACTTGGCTCGCCGAGCATTTGAACCGGCGCTGGTCAACCAACACCGGCGCATTGTTGGTTGTGACACACGACCGCTGGTTTCTTGACGAAGTCTGTATGACCACATGGGAAGTGCATGATCGCGTTGTCGATTCTTTCGAGGGTGGTTACTCGGCTTACATCCTGCAGCGCGTCGAGCGTGATCGAATGGCGGCTGCAACAGAAACCAAACGTCAGAATTTGATGCGCAAAGAACTCGCCTGGTTGCGTCGTGGGCCACCCGCGCGTACTTCTAAGCCCAAATTCCGCATCGATGCCGCCAATGAGCTGATCGCGAACGAACCGCCGCCGCGCGACACGCTTGCGCTTCAGCAGATGGCGACCAGCAGGCTTGGTAAAGATGTGATCGACTTGCTTGGCGTCTCTGTTTCCTACGGAGACAAGCTCGTTTTGCACAACATCGAATGGCGTATCGGTCCGGGCGAGCGAACCGGCATTCTGGGAGTGAACGGCGCAGGCAAATCGACACTGCTCAACTTGATCACCGGTGCGTTGAAACCAACCACGGGTCGGGTCAAACACGGCAAGACCGTAAAGGTTGCCGTGCTTACTCAGCACTCCGACGAACTTGCGGATGTAGCCAATGAGCTTGTGCTCGATGTCATCGCGCACAAGCGCACAACTTATCGAGTCGGCGGCAAGGAAATGTCGGCCTCGCAACTGCTCGAGCGACTCGGCTTCACGAACACACAATTGTCAACATTGGTACGAGAACTTTCGGGCGGCCAACGCCGCCGCTTGCATTTGTTGATGATTCTGCTCGATGAGCCAAACGTCCTGGTCATGGACGAGCCGTCGAATGATCTCGACACGGAGATGCTTACCGTCACCGAAGATCTCCTTGATTCGTGGCCTGGCACATTGATCGTTGTGTCACACGACAGATATCTCACCGAGCGAGTGACTGATAACCAGTACGCGCTGATCGACGGGCAAATGCGCCACCTGCCCGGCGGCGTACAGCAGTACATCGAGATGCTGCGCAATGCTACCCGCCATGTGCCTCCCGCGAAGGGTGTTGACGGCGAACGGCTTGCTCGCAAGTCTACCAATGCTCAACAACAAGCTGCGCAGAAAGAACTTGCATCCGTAGAGCGCAAGCTGGCAAAGGTGCCTCTGCAAATCGAACAGATGAGTGCACGCATCGAATCGCATGATCAAACTGACTACATAGGTATAGGCGAGCTGGCTGAGACGTCAAATGCTCTTCACTCCAAACTTGCGGATCTCGAAGCCCGCTGGCTCGAGCTGACGGAAGAGCTCGAATAGATAGGCGTGCCGCTTCTACTCGTAGCAAAGCGCTTGCCCCGAAGAGTGACAAGTCAGTCTGTCAGTTTCCGTCGAACTCGAGGAGCGATTCTGGTGTGATGATGCTCCCAATGGGAGATTCATACGACCCGGCGGCCGGATCAGGTTGCTCGAGAGCCTTGCTACGCAACGACTCTTGGAAGGTCTCCGCTCGCCGGCTCAACTCTTCGTTCGCTGTGCCGAGAATGCGCAACGCAAGGACAGCCGCGTTTGCGGACCCTTGCTCGCCGATCGCCATCGTAGCGACCGGAATTCCTTTTGGCATCTGCACGATGGAAAACAGCGAGTCCAAACCGTCGAGAACATCGAGCGGGCGCGGGACGCCAATGACAGGCAGTGGTGTCTTCGACGCAACCATTCCAGGAAGGTGCGCTGCACCGCCGGCCGAGGCAATAATCACTTTTAGTCCTCTAACCTTCGCCGTTCGGGCGTACAAACTCATCTCTTCGGGCAGGCGGTGCGCCGAAAACACTCCCCGCTCCCACGGAATCTGGAATTCGTCGAGCAATTCTGCCGCAGGCTGAAGAAACGCCCAGTCGGAAGTCGAGCCCATGATCAGGCCCACGAGTGGTCGCGGAGTTTCAGACGCCATATCAAATGACCTTAGGGTTACGACGACCCGGCAACAAGTTCCGCACAGTAAAATGCGACGACTTTTATGCCCGTGGGGGAATAGCTCTCATCGCGAACTTCGCCGCGGTCAGGTACTCGCGCAATTCCGAGGATTCCATTGTTCTTCCGTTGAGACATATGTGTGTTCCTGCGCCCAGCGAGCGCGCTCGACCGAACGCGTAGCCAAGATTGAACCCGGCATCACTCATCTCGATGCCGAGCGGAACCGCGGATCCGGTCAAGACAATTTCTTTTTCCAACGTGGCGAGTCGCTCTTGAAGAAATTCCGCGGTTTCTGCCATACGGAATAACCCGTGAGTAACAATGATGAACTTTTCGTCAGACGCTTCAATTCGAGCGGCGAGCCGTTCACGATCGTCATCGTCAAGATGACGAGAGTCCTTCAGTGTCAATGCCGAACAGTGAACTCCCCAATTCAGACGTGACATCTGCAAGTAGCCGGGAATTGCACTGCGCTTGCGCGGTAGAACTGTTTCGTATCGCGCGTCATATCGTTCGTCGATCGTTCCGCCCATCATGAGGATCAGGGCGCGTCCCCCTGCGTAAGGATTCGATCCCGCGGACGCAATCGATTCGAAACGCGGATCGGCAAGTATTTTGGTTACTTCCGCCGGCTTGAACGTTTGGCCGCTCATACATACGAATACACCCACCGGCAATTTGGCAATCTTCGCGATCGCAAAGCCGAGTGCAAACGCTCCGTCGGAATTCGAGAATCCCTTCATCGGCCAGTACGAGCCGGTGAAAACGACTGTTTTGTCAAACGCGTGCTTGCGGCCTCGATACTCGATAAACGCAGCGGAGTCGGCCATCGTAAAGGTTCCGTGCGACACCAAGATCTTGCGGGCCGTTGTTTCTTCGATCGCAGAAAGCAACATCGAACGTTCCGCGCTTCCGAACCGCCTGCTGTCAACCATTGTGATATCGGCATGTTCGATCGAGTACGGCACACCCATCGCGTTGAGATACTCGGGCACTAAAGACCGCCGCGTCGGCACTGCTGTATCGACAGCCGGGTCCCACTCGCTGTCGATGGTACCTCCAGTGGTTGCGACCATCAAACGGTCTTGACTTTCTCCAAACAAATTTTCTTCGCCGAATTCAAGCAATGACATGCAGAAATTGTCCGCGGACTCCACAGATCGACCAATTCGATCGGGGTTTTGATCACTTCCGGCTGGAAATGTTAAAAACTTTCGCAATAGATCAATACAACGCTGCCACTTCCCAAGCTGTGTGCGCAAGCCTCTCGAAAAAGGGCGGTTTTGCGAATGCGGCTTCGGTGGTTACGGTGATGTTGTGACGACTCTTACGTACATGGTGGATTTCGATGTGTTCGAGGGGACCGGCAAAGTTGTTTCCGTGTCCGCGCTCGAAGACGGTCGATTCGACGTTGTTCTTGACGAAACGTGCTTTTATGCACGCGGTGGTGGACAAGATTGGGACACCGGACAGACGGTCACCGGTACTGGCAGGTTCATCGTCGGCGAAGTTCGACTGGACGAACGAGGCGACGCGCATCACATGGGAACGTTCGAGACCGGCGCGTTTTCACCCGGCGAGCCTTTTTCGCCCAGTGAGGAAGTGTCGTGTTCGGTTGACATCGAACGCAGGACGATCAACACCCGGCTGCACTCCGCCGGCCACGTAATCGACATGGCGGTAGACCAGCTTGGTCTGCCATGGATACCGGGCAAAGGCGCGCACTACCCGCATATGAGCAACGTCGAATACGCAAGCGATTTCAGTGCAGAAGACGCGGCCGCACAGTGTGCCCAAATCGAAGCCGTCGCGAACAAGATCATCGCGGCAGGCGGCCTCAACGAGATTCGATTTATGCCAGTCGAGGAAATGCACACGATCTGCCGTCACGTACCTGACAACCTTCCGACCAACAAGCCGGCGCGAGTCGTAATTTACGGTGGCGACTTCGGAGTGCCTTGCGGCGGAACGCACGTGCGATACATCAACGACGTCGGCCCGATCACCATTCCGAAGGTCAAAGCAAAGAAGGGCATCGTCAAAGTCAGTTACGCACTTTGACGTAGACGTAGTGCAAGAGGGTGTTGCCGTTCGAAAGTGGCAATGTGGTTTGACCGACCCGCGTCCAGCCGCTCCGTTCGTACATACGGATTGCCGCATGCTCTACTTCGCCGGTATAAAGCACCGGTTGAAATCCAAGCTCGTAAATTCGATCTGTTGCAAAGCTGAGCAATTTGGCTCCCAACCCACGTCCTCGAACATGCGGCGAAACAAGCAGCCTCGACACAACGGCCATCTGATCGGCCTCCAGGTCAGTCGCCACCTTCCATATCGGCAACACGCTCGCGTCCTCCGCGCGCTGCAAAGCGACGTGACCGACGATTTCGTGATTCTCTTCAATCACCCATGCCTCGAATTCATCCTCAGACGCACATGCCCTTCGGGCACCTTGAAGGATGTAAATAACGCTCGCGTGGCTCACGTTTCTGACTTGCGAATGTCAGCGTTGCGGCACACGAT
>JBBSGY010000157.1:0-6284 GCA_038253645.1 Acidimicrobiales bacterium | reverse complement strand
CTCGGCCGGCTCCGTATGACAGCCGAGACGATCTCCAGTAGTCGCGATCTTGGTGTTCGCGTTCCTTCGACTCAGGGTCCGCTGGAGGTAAACAACCTTGCCGATTCGTTCAACGTCATGCTCGAACGCATTCAGGAAGCGTCTGCTTCGACAGAGGCAGCGCTTGCGTCCTCACGTGCATTTGCCGGAAATGCAGCACACGAGATGCGCACACCACTTACGAGCATGCAAGCAAATCTCGAGGTACTTACCAAGAACCCGGATCTTCCGCCTGAGCAGACCAAAGAGATTGTTGATGCAATCTCGAACGAGCAACGCCGGCTTGTTCGGCTCATCGACGCGCTGCAAACGCTCGCGCGCGGAGAGACCGTGGCTGATGAGCAAAAGGGGATGGTTGACCTAGCGGACGTCACGGGAATTGCGATCGAGAGTGCGAGACGCGCCGCGCCTGACGCGAACATCGCGTTCGATATCCCGATCGGCGAGACCGAGATTTACGGATGGACCGACGGTCTGCGGGTGATGGTTGACAATCTTCTTGCCAATGGCATCCGCCACGGTGGTGGTGAGGTCTCTGTACGTCTCGATCGGGAGAACGGCGATCTAGTGCTCGCGATCGAGGACTCCGGCTCCGGAATTCCTCCGGAGGACCGAGAACGTATATTCGAGCGGTTCGAGCGCGGCCAAAGCCCCAGGTCGCCGGGCACCGGTCTTGGTCTGGCCCTCGTCGCCCAGCAGGCCCGCCTTCACTCCGGCACGATCACGGTCGAGGAGTCTTTGCTCGGCGGAGCCAAATTCGTGGTTCGCCTTCCCCTTGAGCAACCGACGGTACCTGCCGATAACAAACCGTGAATTCCGATTTTTGGGGATCCCAAGAGCCACCGGACGCGTCGAATATGTCGGATGCCGAGTTTGGCGCGCTCGTCAGCGCCAAGCACCGAAAAGTTGAAGGCCGTGGCAAGGCTGACATCGGTGGTCGACTTCGCGTCGCCACGATTCTGCGCAACGCCGGAATCGTAAGTTCTGCGGCTCCCGAGCGCATTGCCGGATCTACTAACGAAGTATGGCGCGCTGGAGAATTCGTGATTCGCGTCGGAAGCGTTCCTGGCGCGAAGCGACTTCGCCGAGAGGCACTTCTGGTCAACTATCTGCCTTGGGGCGTCAATTATCCGACAGTTGTCGCGTGTGGTGTTGAACCTTTCGGCGAATGGTTGATTGTTCGCAACCGCAGTGGCTTGCCATTCAGTGAGGCGTGGTCTTCGATGGATCGTCCGACGCGCCGCCGTATCGTCCACGAACTTGGTCGGGCGGTAAAAGAAATCCACGAGACGAAGCTGGCTTCGGAAACGATCGACGAGCTTGCGTTCGACCCGACGTCAGCATTCTCTATTCCGCACATGCTTCCGGCGTCGCGACTCGTCGATTCGTTGCAAAAATCCCGTGATCTTCCGTGGATGGATGTCGGCCTTGTTGATGCTCTGATCGAAAAAACCCGCGAAGTTGCAGATGCATTCAAGGGAAGTGGGTCATTCGGTTTGGTGCATGGAGACTTGCACTTCGAGAACGTGTTGGTGCGCGACGGAAACCTCACCAGTGTTCTCGACTTCGAGTGGTGTCGTCCAGGTCCCGGAGAGATCGACCTCGATGTACTCGCGCGTTTTTGCGAGCATCCCGACTTGACCGTCGGTGGCGCGTCAAAAGTAGACCGCGATAGCTACCGGCCGGTTTTGGGTTGGCTCAACGAGGGATACCCGGAATTGTTCTTGGCGCCGAATCTGCGTGAGCGTCTCATGCTCTGCGCGCTGGCAGCCGAAGTTCCGTGGCTCAGCGCAATGCCGCCGACAGGCCCGGCAAGTCAATTGCCGGCGTTCCACCCAGTCAACCGCCTCCGAGAATTGTTGGACAGCGGAACCTCCGCCGAACGCCTCGGCTGGGTCGCCACCGGTATCTGAGCGGCAGCGCTTCCGGCTTGCGCTGATCACTTTCGTGCGTCTTTCCAGCCGTTAATTGCCTGACTCCCTCGACTATTACAGCTGAAAAGACTCACAAAACTTGTTTACGAATCCGAGTTCCCTGGCCCTGCATTGTCGCGTTCGTTTCGGCGCATTAATTGGCGTTCAAGCGAGTCCGTGATGCGCTCTACCGCCCGGTCGAGATCCTCCGTTGTCACAGCATCGGCGAGTTGCAAACGCACTGATGCAAGCTCGCGTGCGAGAAACTCCGTCTCGGCTTGCGTCCGTTCGTTGAGGTGGCGGTCGTGTTCGATTTGCACCCGATCGCGGTCGGCTTGGCGGTTCTGCGCGAGCAGAATCAGCGGCGCGGCGTACGAAGCCTGCAGAGAGAGCGCGAGCGTCAGGAGGATGAATGGGTATTCGTCGAAGCGCCAGCTGCCGGACGAAAACACGTTGAAGGCCACCCACACGATGACGGCAATCGTCTGAAAAACGAGATAGCGCGCAGTTCCCAAGAGGCGCGCAATGGCTTCGGAGAAGCGGCCGAAAGCCTCGGTATCGTAGTGAACACCGAGTGCAAGCCCACCGCGCGGCCGGTTGAGAAAGTCGTGACGGCGAAGCGGACGCTTCTTCGGGCGAAGAAGTCTCATCGAGTGCGACGCCAGTCAACCGGCAGCAGGTGATCCAACATGTCGTCAACTGTGACGGCCCCGAGCAAACGACCGCCATGGTCACAAACAGGCAGCGCGAGCAGGTCGTATTGAGCGAGCTGATGGGCGACTTGCATTTCAGGCATGTTGGGCTCGATTGCTTCTACGTCGCCCATGAGGCATTCGCCGATCTGGATACTCGGCGGTTCGCGCAGCAAACGCTGAATTCCCACGACACCTAGATATGCTCCGGTTGGAGTCTCCGTCGGCGAGCGCGTCACGAACACCTGTGCAGCGAGCACGGGCGAAAGCGAGAACTCGCGTACTCGCGCAAGCGCTTCGGCAATCGTTGTCTCAGAAGTGACAATCACCGGTTCCGATGTCATTAGACCACCGGCGGTCTTGGTGTCATACAGAAGAAGACGGCGCAGCGGACGGGCTTCTTCGGGCTCCATTGCGGCGAGCAGTTGAACGCGCTTTTCGCCGGGCAACTCGCCGAGCAGGTCGACCGCGTCGTCGGGGTCCATCTCCTCGATGATGTGAGCAAGGCGGTCAAGGTCAATGCCTTGCACAATGCGAACCTGCTCGTCCTCTGGAAGCTCTTCGAGTAGATCGGCAAGGCGATCGTCATCCATCGCGGCGGCAAGTTGTTGGCGACGCTGCAACGGCAGCGAACGCAGCAAGTGAGCGACATCGGCGGGGTGCATCTCGCGCATCGACGCAACCTCTCGCGCCAGGGGGCCGGCGTCGAACAGTTCGGCAACCTCGCTCCATTCGACCATGCGCGAAGACTTGCGGCGCCGCAACGGTCCGGGAGAGCCCATCGCAAGCGTGGCGACTTCCCATGTCGGCGCTTTTCCTTCCACGAAGCGCAACGACATGTCGTTGACGACACGTGTCCCGATGCGACGGTTGAGAATGCTGTCCGCGGCGAGTATCTCGCCCGGGCGTAACTCGAAATGTCGAATGTCGATGGAGCCCGGACGTAGCCGCAAGCCGGAGGTTGAGAGTTCGGAGACCCGAGCGACGTTGATGAAGATCCGCCGCCGCTGAACAGACGCTACGAATCCGAGAACCTGCGGCGGCCGGCGGTGTGACTGCACGAGCACGACATCATCAACCCTGCCCAGGTGGGCGCCCTCGCTATCAACAAGCGGTAAACGAATGACCCGCGAGACGAAGACCAGCTCATCTGCCACGAGCGGAATCTAACGGGCGGGACGGCGCAAGGGCCGCCATTGACGCGAACAAGGTGCATTTGAGGTCGATGATCGATGAGCGACCACAAATGCACCTTGTTCGAAAGCGTTAGCGACGTTCGGAGTGCTAGCGACGCTTTTTGCCGCCCTTCTTGCGGGGACGCGGTGCGGGGCGACTGACTTGTGGTCGCGGCGCCGGAGACTCGCCGTCCTCGCTTGCCTCAACATCCACAGAAGCACCGACTGCTGCGGTCGCACGTGCCTTGGAGGGCTTCGTGCGGCCGGCAGCCATACGCCCCGAAATCGTCGGTTTCCAACGCTCGAGATACACAGCAACCGACGAGGCAATGAACACGGAGGAATACACACCGGTGATGATTCCGATGATCAACGCAAGGGCGAAGTCGCTCAGCGTGTCGCCGCCGAGGACGTATAGCGCCCCGAGGATGAAGATCGCCGCCAATGCAATGTTGAGAGTCCGGGGGAACGTCTGAGCACATGCGTCGTTGACGACTGTTTTGAACGTTTCGCCTCCCCGCCGCCGTCGCTGTTCTCGAATTCGGTCGAATACAACGACGGTGTCGTTAACCGAGAAGGCAATGACGGTCAGAATCGCGGCGAGGAACACGGCATCGAATGGCTTTTGAAGCCACGCAAACAGACCGACAACCAAGAGCGAGTCGTGCACCAAGGCGACCACTGCACCGATACCAAAAGTCCACCGAAACCGGTATGCAACCCACGCAAGCTGCAAGGCGACACCGACGATCAGTCCGATGATTGCCTTGCGCTTCAGCTCCTTACTGAAGGTTCCGCTCACTTGCTCGTCACGGAGCCGGTCTGCTTTGCCACCGCCGAGCTGTTTCATAGCGTCGGTGATCTTGCCGAGCTGTTCCGCGTTCACGTTCGGTACCCGAAGGGCGGTATTGCCTCCCTCACTGCTTTGCACGACAGCCCTTGGAAATCCGAGGTCGGCCATCTTCTTGCGTGCCGCGTCAAGATCGACCTTTTGTGCCGTCGAATACTCGAGCAGGCGGCCGCCTGTGAACTCGATTCCGTAATCGATGCCACGGAAGACAATCCCGGAAAGCGACGTCAAGGTTACGACCATCGCGAATACGAGGAAGTACTTACTGAAACCGACGAAGTTTGGCGGGCGGTGCGCCATCCGGTCGCGGAATCGCTTTCCCACGTACATGCCCAGCAAGCGAGGGCGGTTGCGTGCCCATTCGAAGCTGAGGAGTCCCGTCACGAGGGTCCGTAAGATGATGAGCGTGACAAAGATCGAACACGCGGTACCGACGAGAAGCGTGACGGCGAATCCGCGCACTTCGCCGACGGCGAGGAAGAACAACGTAAGCGCGGCAATGAACGTTGTTGCATTCGAGTCGATGATTGCCGAAAGCGCGTTCTTGAATCCCGTCTTTCCGGCAGCCTTCATAGAACGCCCGTTGTCCAGCTCCTCTTTTGTCCGTTCGTAGACCAAGATATTCGAGTCGGTCGCCATGGCCACCGCGAGAACAAAACCGGCGATACCGGGCAGCGTGAGCGTGAGATTCAGCCCGAGTAGTACGGCGAAGCTGATGAGCGCATAACAACCGAGAGCGATCGCAGCGAGCAGTCCCAGCACGCGGTAGTAGAAGAGAATGTAAAGAATCGTCAAGATTCCACCGATGATCACGGCAGTGCGGCTCGCGTCGATTGCCTTGGCGCCGAGTTCTGGACCGACAACCGATGTCGAGGCGATCTTCACGTCAACCGGCAGCGCGCCACCTCGAATGAGGAGCGCAATCTTCCTCGCTTCGCTCACTGTGAACGTTCCCGTGATTTCGGTCTTGTCGCCGGTTATGCCGACGTTGCACTGAACCGGCGTGCTTCCATCGGATGACACCTGAGGGTGCGAGATGATTTGCTGGTCGAGGACGATCGCGACCTGGCGCTTTGGGTCGTTTGCCTGCGCGCACGCGGCCTCACCCGTCAGCTTCGTCCACGCGCTCTTGCCTGAGCCTTTGAATTGAACCTCGATGTACCAGGTCTGATGGTTCTGGTCCGGCGGCTGTGCAGTTGCCGTCGCGACTCCTTCACCGGTGAGCGCGGACGGTCCGAGCTGTATGAGCTGACCGTTTTCGTCGGGCAGCGTGAGGGAGTCGGTTCCTCCGGTTGCACCCGCTGGGCCGGCGGGTATTGCAGGTGCAGTTCCGGGTGCGGGAGTCTGGGTTTGTGTGGGTGTCTGTGCGGGTATCTGTGCGGTCGGACCACCTGCGGGGGTCGGACTCGCCTGTCCGAGGACGTGCGATGACGACATGTTTGCGCCGAGTCCGGCCGATGTCGTCGACGGTGATGCCGGAGCATTCGCCGGCGGTGTGGCATTTGCAGCCGCGGGAACCGATGTCGTGGTGCTTGGTGGAGCCTGTCCGAGGTTTGCCTGGACACTGTGGAAGCTCAGTTGCGCTGTCTTGCCGATGACGTCGACCGCGCGATCT
>JBBSGY010000156.1:0-6285 GCA_038253645.1 Acidimicrobiales bacterium | reverse complement strand
TCAATGCAAGTATCGGCGTCGTGAATACAACGGCGCCAATCGCAGCCGCAACGAGATGCACAGGTGATGTGAAGTCAGGCGTACCAAAACCTTGCGCGGGAAAGATTCCAAGAAAATGCTTCAGCGAATCGAGCGGTGTGTCAGGCAATGGCGTGAATCGCCCGACAACCGGCAGTGGTTTGGATCCGAGCAACGATCGGCTGCCGGCCAGCCAAATAACCGCGACCGTCATCCAAACAGCGAACGTCAAGTTACGCACCACGCCTACAACGTCGCGGCCTGCCCAGCCTTCACGATTCAATCGAACGCGACGCAGCTCCCATTCTCTGCGAATTGAGCCATCGAGGCGCGAGCGCGTAGATCCCAAACGAGCGTTGATGACTTTGTCGCTTACAGACCGGTTCTGGCGCAGTCGCGATCTGGCGCGGAGTAAATCACGCCAGTGTGTTGCGTTCCAAACCCATGCGGCAAGAAGCGCGCCTGCATGACCGCTGCGATTCGTAAAGAGCGCATAGAACGTCTCCGCAACCGTAAGTAGAAGCAACTGGCCGGTCGTAACAAGCAAGCCCGTGCGGCGCCTGACTTTCAGCGCCGTACGTAGCCGGTGACGCCGGCGTAAAACGACTTCATCGATAACAGGTGATGTAACTCCTTCGGATTCACCCTCGCCGGCATCGCTCATCGGCAATGCCACACGCATGCCGTTTGTCGCAGCTTCAACGTGGCGCACGCGTGCGGAGGGTGCTGTGACTATTCGCGCGCCTGCAAGCTGTGCACGCCAGCTGAAGTCGATGTCTTCGCCGAAAAGCGTCATCGCGGCATCGAACCCGCCAAGGATTTCGAACAGGTCGGCGCGCACGAGCATGCATCCACCGGTCGCTATGAAGATCTCTGCCGGCGCGTCGTGTTGTCCCTGGTCGACCTCACCCGGCTCGATCGCAGGAATGAGAGCACCGGTCGCGTCGGAAGTGCCGCCCATCGAAATGAGCACATTCGGGTCGTCCCACGAGACGAGCTTCGGGACGACTATGCCCGCGTTCTGACGATAAGCCTCTTCGAGCATCTTTCTGATCGCATCCGGAGCCGGCGCGACATCATCGTGACAAAGCACGAAGTGTGATGCTCCCTGCACTATCCGCAGTGCTCTGTTCGTTGCGGCCGCATAACCCGGGTTCCGCGAAAGCCGCCTCACGTAGGCGTGCGGTAGTGCAGCGGCTATCCGTGGGAGTGGGTCTTCGACGCTGGCCGCATCGACAACGAGTACGGCCAGATTCGGATAGTCCTGGTCACGCAGCGCGGCAAGGGACTCTTCGAACCAGAAACCGGGGTTGCAGGTGACAACAACTGCGACCACTGCCGGAGCAACCGACTCTGTAGTCGCCTCTCCGGAATGTTCTGTCGCCGTCATTAGGCGACCGAGGCTACGCGCCCTGAGCCGCGCGTAGGAGCGAGTGACGTTATGGCCATTTTTTGATCGTCGGGCAAGAGGTGTATCGTCGGCGCCTGTGGGCGATGGGCGATCTCGCGTTGCAGTACTGATACCAGTCAAGCCGTTCGGTCAGGCAAAAAGCCGTCTGCAACCAGCACTTGACCCATCTGAACGCGAGGCACTCGCTCGTTCGATGCTCCGCAACGTGATCGCGGCCGCACTTGGTCTTCGCGTGGCGATCGTGGCTCCTGAGAACGCTGACGACGTTCGCCGCTTCGCTCTCATCAATGGTGCACGTTTCCTGGCAGAACCAGAAGAAGGCGGCGGCCTCAACTCCGCGGCACGGTCGGGGATGAGCCAGCTTGCAGGCCGAGGTTATGACCGTGTCATCGTCATTCACAGTGATCTTCCACACATTCGCGACATCACTTGGCTGGCCGACAGCGACGACGTCATCATTGTTCCAGACCGCACAGGTCAGGGGACAAACGCGATCAGCCTCCCAGCCGATTGCGACTTCCACTTTTCATTCGGGCCCGGTTCATTCGATCGCCACCTCGGGGAAGGTCGCAGACTCGGTTTCGATCCCAAGGTCGTTGTAGACCCGGACGGCGTAAGCGCCGACATCGACGAACCCGAAGACGCGTTGCGCCTTCCCGTCACGACTACCTGACCCGTCGCGGACCTTCGCGATCGCTAATCATCATTTCCGGGTTTCCGGCGGGCTTTCTTGATTTCGCCTCTGTGACGTTTTTCGTCGACCCGTTCGCGCTTGGCGGAACTTGATGGCTTGGTCGGCCGGCGTGGTGGCGGCGGCGCAGTGAGCGCGGCGGCAAGCACGTCGGCGAGGCGCCGTTCAGCCGCGATGCGGTTTTTCAACTGTGAACGGTTTTCACTCGCTGCCACCGTGATGACGCCATCGACCAACCTGTTACCGAGGCGTTCGATCGCGCGTTCTCGCAGGAACTCGGGAAGCGTCGGCGACCCCGCTACGTCGAACGAAAGCTCCACTCTGCTGTCGGCTGTATTGACCGACTGACCACCGGGACCACTACTTCGCGAAAAACGCCAGTGAAGCTCCGCCTCGGGAATTTCCAAGCGCGAATTGACGTGGAGTGACCCGGGCATCAGCGAGCAAAGCGCGCGAACACTTTTGCGTGCGCGTCCGTTGTCGCGTCCCACGTGTATCGCGCGGCGACCTTCGGGCCCAGCTCACGCAGATGCGCTACTTCTGCGCCTCCCGCGAGCAATGTGTCCAATGAGTCGGCCAGTACTCGAACGTCACCGGCGTCTACAAGCAGAGCAGCGTCGTCAACTACTTCTTCCATCGCGGAGCCTCGCGTTGTCACCAACGGCGCGCCACAGGCAAGTGCCTCCAACGCGGGCAAACCAAACCCCTCGACGTAACTGGGGTACGCAACGGCAGACGCACAACGCAATAGAGCGGGCAGCACGGCATCGGGCAGATACCCAGGGCGAATAACACGATTGCGGTGCTGCATCTCTGCCAGCGTTGCGTTGTAAGCATCGACACCCCAGCCATCGCGACCGACAATTACCAGTCGCGTGTCGGGATGGCGCCCGGCGATGCGATCAAATGCGCGTAGCAATGCCGGCACGTCTTTGCGTGGTTCGATGGTGCCGACGAAAGCAACAAATGAGCCGGTTATCCCGTTGTCAGCAAGCATCTGCTCGTCGGTATGATCACAATCTGCGTTGAATCGTGAGTGATCCACGCCGAGCGGAATCGCAGTGATATCAACATCTCCAAAACGCTCCCGCACTCGACGCGCGGTGTCGTGGCTCACCGCGATCAAGCAGTCGGCCTTTCGGGACGCGACGGCGATTGCGCGGCGGAACAACGCAACCTTGCTTCGCTCGTGCCATTCGGGGTGGTCGAAAAAGGTCATGTCGTGAATCGTCGCGACCTTTGCGACACGGGCTAGTTCGGGAATCGTGTAGTGCGGGCCCAGATGAACCTGCGGCGAGTACTTTGCGAGCAGAATCGGTAGGACGGTTTGTTCCCACGCCAGTCGCAACGGCCGGATCGAAGGCGCGACCGAGTGCACTTCTGCGCCGGGCGCAAGTTCCACCCAGCGTTGCGCGTCATTGGAACGCGCGACAAGCATCAACTCGATTTCGTTGATTTGCGCCAAACGGGGCACGAGTTCGATGACGTAGCGCCCGGCTCCGGCGGGTCGGTCTATGACCGCGGTGACATCGACACTTACGCGAACGGTCACAGCAAAGACTCCCAGACTCGCAAGTGAGCGATTGCCGAAGACTTCCACGTGGTGCGTGCTGCGTGCGCCCGACCCTTGCGAATTAGATCGTTTCGCAGAGACTCTTCGATCGCCACCCGCAATAAGCCTTCGGAAATGGCTGCCACGTTGAGTGGATCGACTTGAAATGCCGCTTCGCCTGCCGACGGCACCGACGTCGTGACGACGGGCGCACCCTTTGACATCGCCTCGACAACAGGCAGTCCATAACCCTCCAGCAGCGGCACATACGCAAGCAATCGGCATCGCTCATACAACGCTGCGAGCTGTCCGAGACTTGCGTCGGAGATGATCACAGCACCTTCAACGGGTTTCAGTTGCGCACCCCAACCTTGCGGACCGACTACGACCAATGGCCACGGTTCGGGAAGCTTGCCGCGAATACGCGAATACGCAGCGAGCAGCCGCTGGAGATTCTTGCGCGGCTCGAGCGTTCCGACTGCAAGAAGAAACGTCGCGTTGGGCGCGATGCCGAGCCGGTCAAGCTTGTTGTCGACAGCCCCGTGGTTTGGCTCCGGAAGATGATCGTGGCCATGGGCAATGATTTCAATGCGGTCGCTTCTGACTCCGCCTGCGATCAAATCATTCGCTGTCTGCGTCGACGGAACCATCAGTTTGCCGGCACGCGCAAGCGCTCGCTGCAACGCTGCTTCGTGCCACTTACGCCCACGTTCGGGAAATGCTTCTGGAAACGACCGCCACGCAAGGTCATGCACCATCACCGTCATCGGACCGCGCGGCGGTGGAACAGCAAGTGAGGTCGCGTGCAGAAGCTCAAAGTTGGAAGGCGGCCGTAGGAAGCCGGCATCCCACGCGCGAGTCAGGAGTGGAGCAGGAACCGGTGTGGTCACGACTGAAACATCGAGCTTTTCCAGTGGATCGTCGGCGCCTACGCGACTCGCCCAAACAGTCGTCGGACGCTCGATGTCCGAGAAACCTGCAATTAAACCCCGGATGTACGTGCCGATACCACCGGGTACTCGTCTGCGAAGTTGCTGCGCAACAACAAGTTCCTTCATCGGGCGCTCGCCACCTGTGAATACATGACCATCATCTCACTTGCTGCTCTCTGCCACGAGAGCTGTGCAACACGAGCTGTACCTACGGCGATCAAACGTGCCCGCTCCGCTTCGTCGTCGACTACTTGGAGCATACATTCCGCGAGCGCGCCGGAATCGCCCGGAGGCGATAACAGCGCAGCACCGTCCGTAACTTCCACAACGGCTTCGTTTGCGGTCGCAACTACGGGCACACCGGCAATCATTGCCTCGAGCGGAGGCAGTCCGAAGCCTTCGTAGATCGACGGGTATACGAGTGCGAGGGCTCCGCGCAGGAGTCCGGCTCGCAGAGAGTCGTCGACCCAGCCCAGTTGTTTGATCCGCGTGCCGAATGCCGACTCGTCGATCGCCTCATCGAGCGTCGCCGCTCCCCACCCACGGGTTCCCACGATAACAAGGTCAACGTCCGCATGTACGCGAGCGACCTCATCAAAAGCGCGGACCAGCAGCAAGTAATTCTTGCGCGGCTCAATCGTTCCAATTGCTAGAAAGTATGGGCGGCCGCCCGGTGCCTCGGCCTTTGCAACAGCCGGCGGGCCCGGTTGCACAATGTGCACACGCGCTGCGTCTACATCGAAGAACTCACGGACCTCGCGACAAATCGCTTGCGAAAGCACATGCACATGCGCGCCACGTGCAATCGCGCGCTCAATGAGTTTCGGATACGCCAATGTGGTCGGCGTACACATCTCGGGATAGCGAATTGCCGTCAAATCATGCACGGTCACTACGGCGCCGGCTGACCGCGTCGGCGGCACCACAAAGTTCGTTCCATGCACCACGTCAGCGGTGCCCGTCCAGAATTCCGCCTTTGGGTGCTCCCATCGCTTCCATGCTTCGATAAGCAGTTTTGCCGGCATCGGGCGCGCTGAAGCCTTCACGCCCGGAGGAAGTAATGCAGCGAGTTTTCCCGACCCGCGCCCGCTGAGTGCATATGCACTCACCCGGGCATTCTCGACAGCTCCCAGGGCGTCAAATAATCCGCGTGTGAATACACCTACCCCAGTGGCGTGGCCCAAGAGCGGAGCGGCATCAACCGCAATTCTCAACATGCTGGACGTCAGTTTGTTTGACAACACCGGAACTGCGGTGGACACCGTCGAGGCCAATACCCGCTACAGCTTCCACGGTTGCGCAATCTTCGACGAGGGAGCGCGAAAGCTTCCAACCTCGAGCCGAATGAGAGAGGCTGGACATTGCAGTCAGCTTTTGGCTAACGACCGGCGAAGACGCCGTCTCGCTGACTATGGCGGCCGGCGCCACGATGGTCAGTGCCGGCCGAATAACTTGTCGAGCGATAGTTGGTTTGAAACTCGCCCAGAAGAAGCCCGCAGTACTCGTTGGCGGCGGTTTCGCTGCCTCGGGTATGCCCAACCGCGAGGACCATAGCGAGGAGCTCTTGCACGGGCTCTTGCGGCATCGAGAGTCTCTGGGCTATCGCGCGTGACACAAGTTCGCACCAAGACCACGGCGCAATTGCAGTCGCACGTCTTTGGTTCTTGCGCGCGGCGAACCC
>JBBSGY010000155.1:0-6345 GCA_038253645.1 Acidimicrobiales bacterium | reverse complement strand
GTCCCCGCGCTCAGGAACCAGCGCAGAAAATTCATCCGGTTTCACAAAACCAGCACTCAACTACCGATCGGATTCAACGCGTTCCAAAATGCCTGATGGACTGGTCTCGGCGGCCATGCCGATATTTTGCGACAGCCTGTTTGGCGTTGAATCGCTTCAAGTTCAAGCCCACGTCGTCCCTTACCCTTACCCTTACCCTCACCCTTACGCTGTCGAGGCATACCTTGGTCGAATATCGGAACCTCCGGCTCGAGGTTGAGCCCGTACCTGAAGCTTTGCCACAAACTCCCAGGTGGAGAGTACTCAAATAGGCCGATAGCCCTACTCGCGCTCGTGATCGAGGTGGTGTTGACGCTCGTGCTCTTCGAGAGTCGCAAGGTCGACAACCTGGGCTGCAGACACGACCGGCCTGCCCGCCAGCGCCATCCCGATGGCAACGCCCGCAGTTCCGAGCACAACCATGGTCAGGAGCGCGGTCGACTTCATCGACCAGCCGGCAGCGCCGACAAAAGCCAATAGCCCGTATGGAAGCATCTTCGCCAACGTATTTACCGACATGTGGAGAACCTACTAAAGGAGACCTTTGTTCATCCCACCGTCGACCGGAATTGCTGCTCCCGTGACGAATTTAGCTGCGTCCGAACATAGGAAGGCAGCAAATGCGCCGAAGTCATCCGGCTTACCGACAGTTCCTGTAGGCGCCATCGGGAGGTCGGCTCCGTAAAGTTCCCGCAATCGTTCCGTAGCGTGGTAGCCGGGCTGTAGCGAGTTAACGGTTATGCCGTCGGCTGCAACCTCGAGCGCGAGAGTCTTCAAGAAGGCAGTCGCACCGGTTCGCGCTGTGTTCGACAAAATGAGGTTGCTCATCGGTTGTCGAACCGCAACCGACGTGATCGCTACGACCCTGCCCCATTTCCGCGATCGCATCTCCGGAACGGCCGCTTTGCACATCGCGACCGTGGAAAGCAGATTGAGTTGCAAGGCCGATTCATATGCCTCGAGTTCGATCGACTCGAACGTTCCAGCCGGTGGACCGCCGGCATTGGTAACGAGTATGTCAATGCCACCGAGCCCTTCGCGCGCTGACTCAACAAACGACGTCGCGCCGTTTGACGTAGACACATCGGCCTGCACGGCTAGCGCGCCGATTTCCTCGCCCGCTTTTGCAAGCCGGGTTTCGTCGCGCCCACAGATCGCGACTGTCGCGCCTTGCGCCGCGAGTGCCTTTGCGGTTGCGAACCCAAGGCCTGACGTTGACGCAGCAACGGCAGCTCGTTTTCCAGAAAGTTTCAAGTTCAAGCTCCCAATCCCCAACCGACCATTGTCCCCTCAGTAAGACTATGTCTGTCTGAGGGGACAATGGTCGGAGAATCGAGAGCGCGCTACTTGATCTGCGCCGTTGGTAGCTGCAATCGGTCGATGTCTCGATGTGTATCCAGGCTGTTCACTTGCAAGCCATCGTCGGAAAGCATGTACGCACGGTTGTCTATGACGAAAGTACGTGTGATTGAACCGTTCTTTCCGGTGAATGCCAGCCGTCCGACCTCCAACAGCGCGTTGTTGCCCGGTTGCAGCAGAACGAGTCCCGTGAACGTCTTGTCCTCGTAGAACGTCGTCGGCGCGATCACCAAGTTGCGCGGCTGCCAGAAGAGAAATGCTTTTGGATCGAACTCCGCCGCTGCGGATCCACTGCCGTAACTTTGCGTACCGATTCGCTTCGGGTTCGCCGGATCGCTGACGTCGAAGAGCGAGAACTGCACACCTGCATCCTGACCAACACCGAGCACGAGGTTTTCGCCCACTGGGTGCAGATAGCCGGAGTAACCAGGGATCTTAAGCTCACCCGAAACCTTTGGGGCCTTCGGATCACGCAGATCGACTACGTACAGAGGATCCATTTGGCGGAACGTAACGACGTACGCGCGCTCACCGATGAACCGCACTGCTTTGATCGATTCATTGTCGCTCTCCCCGAGCCCGCCGACCAAGCCAAGCTGCTCGAGTTCGCCGTTGCTTTCCCGCAGGGTGGTAACGGCCCCTCCTGTCTTGTTTCGGCGGGCGACGAACGTGCTGTTGCTACGAACCGTGCTCGCAATCCGAAGCACTCCGTTGTTCTCGGACATCGAATACTGGTTCAGCAACTGTCCACTGACTTGTCCGGATGCGCGATAGGTACTCTCACCGTGTCGATCAGTAGTGAACTTGTGCACATAGGTTGCTTGCGGATTCTGGAATTGCTCGAAGTCGGTTGATGACACATACGTTGCACCGGCTGTTGCGTAGACCTGCTGTCCGCTTGCAATAACGCCGACACTTCGTGAGTCTTTCATTGACGAATCGAGATCGAACGACGTCAGAGCAACCGTTGAGATCCCTGAGAATGTCTTTGGTCGTGAAAGCTGGTTGCAGTCTACGAGTTGTCCCCTGTCGACTTCCTTGCCGGTGGAATCGCGCAGCGAGTATTCAGGCGTCCAGTCCTCAACCTTCGAGTTGGCTATTCGTTCCCGAAGTTGGTCATCTGAACCGCCGCGGTACGCGGCACCATTGAGCGACGGCGTCGTGTTGGTCACAACCCGGACCTGTGTGCCGACCATTCGCGCGTCAACGATTGAGCCGTCAATCGACAGATTTGCTACCAGGTGCGGGCTTGTCAGATCACGGACGTCGTAGAGCGCCATAAGAGATGCGTAACCGTTGGTCCCAGCCGCAAACACCAGGACACGGTCGCCCTCGAAGAACACATTATTGACGCTGAGATCTGAAAGCGTCGAGCGAACTTGGGGGTGGCCGCCGTTGTCGTCAATCAAAGACGCGCGCCCTCCTGCAACAGCCACGATGCGCTTGCCATCCGTTTTTACAACGTCGGGTTCATCGACACCGGCTTCTTGCACGTTGGTCGTCGAGCTCAAGCCGGACGAAGGGCGCGTGTTTGCAGTATCTGCTGCCTCAGATTTTGCCGAACCGGAATTCGGAGCAGCAAACATCGGAGGAATCTCACGACTATCTACATTGTGAAATTCTTTTTTGGCGTTGTCTTTGAAGTACTGCAACACCGTGTCGCATCTATCGAACGGCTGCAACGAGCTCGCCAGCTGATACTTACTTTCGTTCGACGCGACATGGCCGTTGTTTCCATTGTTGATCGGCAGCTGTGTCGATAAGCCCGCGACAAGAAACACCGCTGCAAGCGCCGGCACAACGGCGCGCTTACGTGATCGACGTGCGTGCCGCAGTCCACGATCATCATCGGGATTTGTGCGATCCATTTCGCGCTTGACTGCATCTGCCGCGCTTCTTGCGCGGGATTCGAAATCACTCACTGCTCGTCCTCCAACTGCAGGTCTTGAGCAACGGCGTGGCGGGCGCGACTCAGATGTGTTTTGACGGTGCCTTCACTACAACCAAGTACTTCGGCAATCTCCGCGATGCTGAAATCTTCCATGTAAAAAAGAGCAACAGCCTGCGCTTGTCGGGCCGGTAGCCGGCGAACCGCCTGCCAAAACGACTCGTCGCCCTCTTCCAACATGACGGTGTCATTTGCACGTCGTGAGAGGCGCACTAATGCCTTCGCTTCGCGCATGCGACGGCGCAATACCGATGCAGCTTGGTTGCACACAACTCGCCGAACCCATGCTCCGGGCAAGTCGTAGGCCGAGATGGATCGCCAACGGCGAAAAGCCGCGGTAAATGCCTCTTGGGCCGCATCTTCGGCTACCCACTGGTTTCCGGTGAGAACGAACGCAAGCCCGAGCACGTTGCGGTGCTCGTTGCGGTAGAAATCCTCGAACGGCAAGTCAGCGGGCAATACCCCGGGCTCGGCTTTCGTTTGTTGGTTGACCATCACCTTGTCACTCGCCGCGGAGGGCTCTTTGGTTGACACGCGAGACAGATTTTCTTTCGCCTTCGCCAACACGTGAGGGATGCGGACTCAGCGACATCCTCAACCATGAACCTTGAGCTCGGTTAAGTTGGCGGATTGAGAATCGGGGGTGTCGAGATGACGGGGGTGTCGAGATGAAAAGGCTTGCTGCAGGAATCTGCTTGATCGCGGCGGTGACGCTCAGCGCGTGTTCGTCGAACGACAAAACCGCTACTTCCGGCACCGAGTTGAACGGACCAGCCGGCAAGATGACGACAACCACGTTGAACATCACCAAGCCCACCGTCACCGTACCCGACACGCCTCCGCCGACGAGCCTTCAGATCAAAGACGTCACTGCCGGTACCGGCGCCGAGGCCAAGGCGGGTTCCTCGGTACAAGTCCACTATGTGGGGGTGTCGTATTCCACGAAGAAGGAATTCGATTCGTCGTGGAAAGCAAACAAGACTTTTTCGTTCGTGCTCGGCGCAGGAAACGTCATTCCCGGATGGGACAAGGGCGTTGCGGGAATGAAAGTCGGCGGGCGCCGCCAACTCACCATTCCGCCTGATCTTGGTTATGGCGCACAAGGTTCACCGCCCGTAATTGGGCCGAACGAAACCTTGGTGTTTGTCGTTGACTTGGTGTCTGTTAAGTAATTACGACGGTTTGGGCCCATCGGCACGAACCTTGTGAACCTTTTCGAGCGCTTCTCGTAGCTCACTGAGCCACTCGTTTTCATGCTCGCCGACGAGTCGCACACACCATGCGAGCGCATCGCTTCGACTGCGGGCCGCGCTACTGGCAACAAGCGTGTCAAGCACCTGACGTTCATCGAAGCGAAGGCGCGTCATCACCGGCACGCCCGCAACCGTGAACAGTTCAGTTCGCTCTCCCGCCCGTGCTCCCCATGAGACCTTGCGGTTGAAAAGGTCTTCAGCAGCCAGCGCCACCTCGATTCGTTGTTCTCGAGTGTCTTCTCGATGATCACGGATCGCCTGCGATTCAGAACCCTCTTCGAATGCAACCGGCCCGATTATCTGGATTTCTTCTCCGTCAACCCGAATCTCGGCGGGGCCTGTGAACAAGCCTTCGGGGAGATTCTCGGCGACCCAATGTTCGATATGTGATTTCATAATTACATGATTACACAGTTGCAGACCGCTATGCCAACTCGGATGGAATGATGGCGGCCATGGCAGGTGACTCACCGAATGTTCCGATCTGGATACGTACAGGTGCTGCCTATTCATGGCGTCTGATCGCCATGGGAGCGCTCATCGTGTTTGCGGCGCGGGTGATCGCACAGCTTCAGGTGTTGGCCATGCCGATCGTGGCCGCTTTGTTCCTCTCTACTCTTCTGATTCCCATGGCAACGCGGCTCCGCCGCCACGGTGTGGCGCCTGTGCTCGCGACATGGGCTGTGATGTTGCTGACGATCGGCGTGATCGTCGTTGTATTGCTCGGTCTGTATCCAAGCTTGCACTCGGAGTTCGTAACATTGAAAAGCAACATCCGTGTCGGCTTCGACGAAGTCAAACATTGGCTCATCACGGGCCCGCTACACGTTTCAACCCAGCAACTCGATGAATTCAACACACAGGTGTCGTCATCGCTTTCGAAGTATCAAAACGCGATCGTCGCCGGTGCACTCAGTGGAATCAGCACGGTTGTTCAAGTGCTCGCCGCGAGTCTTCTAACGCTGGTACTCACGTTCTTTTTCGTAAAAGACGGCACAAAGATGACAGCGTGGTTCGTTGACTTGTTTGACCACAGTCAGCAAGATAATTTGGGAGCACTCGGAACGAGATTGTGGCGGGTCATCAGTGGCTACATCCACGGCACCGCAGTCAACGGACTCGTCAACGCCACCGCAATGAGCGCAGGTCTTTTGCTGTTGGGAGTTCCACTCGTCATTCCCGTCGCAGTGCTGACATTTTTCGGTGGATTCCTCCCCATTGTCGGCGCGTTTGCGAGTGGTGGGATTGCAGCACTCGTGGCATTGGTTGCGAAAGGCCCATTGGTCGCTGGAGGAGTCATATTGCTGACTGTTCTGGTGCACCATCTCGAGGGTTACCTTGTCGGCCCGTACGTGCTGGGCCGCGCGGTTCGTTTACATCCGGTTGCAATCCTCCTGAGCTTGAGCGCGGGCTCAATCGTCGCCGGCATTTTCGGCGCGTTCGTTGCAGTTCCACTTACTGCCGCGATTGCCGAAGTGGTCGCGTTCTTACGGGGCCGAAGCACCGCCGTAACAGAACGCGCTAATGCTCCATCTCGGTAACCGAAAGCATGCGCGGTCGATGCTGCGGATAAACCTGCGGTTGACCGGTGGCCGTTTCGCCGGGCCTCAGACCGAGTTTGGAAGGCTCGCTTTCCGGCAATGCCCACTGCCGTGTCCAATCAACGCTCATCGACGACACCCCGCGCTGCTTGAAATTGTCGAGCTGAATGCAAAAGTCCATCGCCGCAGGCGGGAATTTTCTCGG
>JBBSGY010000154.1:0-6395 GCA_038253645.1 Acidimicrobiales bacterium | reverse complement strand
GAAGCTGATCCCGCGTCTTGTAAAAGTCGGCATCGCGGGTTCCATCTCGTTGGTACTTGCACCGAAGTTGCCGGCGGATCAGATGACGCTCGAATCGGGCGCGTTGGTCACGATGATCATCACACAGATCGTCACGGGCCTGGCGCTCGGCTTTCTGACGCAGATGGTATTCGCAGCCGTCTCTGCAGCCGGTTCGCTTATCGACCTGTTCGGTGGTTTCACACTGTCGCAGGCATTTGACCCGTTGCTGAACAATCAGTCGTCAGTGTTCGGACGCTTCTACCAACTTCTCGCGACCGTTCTCATGTTCGTGATGAATGGTCACTTGCTGTTGATCAAGGGTTTCATGACGTCATTCGAGGCCGTTCCACTTTCGGGTGTGAACTTCAACAACCTCAAAGAGTTAATGCTCAAAGACTTGTCTTTGTTTCTGCTTTCGGCAATCGAGATCGCCGGTCCCCTTCTGGCCGCGTACTTCCTTGCAGAAATCTCCCTCGGCTTGCTCAGCAAGGCTGCACCACAACTCAACATCATTACTTTTGGTTTGCCGTTGAAGATCCTCCTTACGTTGATGCTCATTGCCGCTGCAATTCCGCTCATTCCAAATGCTGTGGAAACACTCATCAACCACTCCGTTCGCGATGGAGTGCAATTGCTGGGGGCAGGTAAATAGATGGCGGGTGACAAAGAATCGAAAACCGAAAAGCCAACCGCCCAAAAGCTCAAGAAGGCACGTGACGAAGGCCAGATTGCCCGGTCGCAAGACTTAGTCGGCTGGGGAACCATCTACGCGACATTCACGATTCTTCAAATGACGGTGAAACGAACCTCCGCTCTGCTGAACCGATCAATGGCTGAAATGGCGGACCTGATTGCACACCCCGACATCCACAATGGTCTGAGCTATGCCGTTCGCACAATTCGTGACGGCTTCGTAGCAGTGGCGCCGCTGATGCTCGGGTTCATGGTCATAGCAATAATCGGCCACCTTGCACAAGTTCGCCTGGTACTCGCGCTCAAGTCGATAAAGCCGAGCTTTTCGAAGATCAACCCATTACACGGCATCAAGAAACTGTTTTCGATGCAGAGCATCTTTCAAGCCGCGAAGCAGGCCGTTACGGCAACCATTCTGGGCTACGTGGCCTATCGCACGCTCTACGTAACGATGACGTCACTTGCGCAGAACGGCCCCTATCCCGTGGGCGTACTCGTGCACGTGACGGTCACCGCAGTTGTCTCGTTCATCAAGAAGGCTGCCTTCGCAGGAACCGTCATCGGCCTCATCGACTACCTGTATCAGAAGCGCAAGATCGGCAAGAGCTTGATGATGACGAAACAAGAAGTCAAAGAAGAATCGAAGAGCCAAGACCTCTCACCGGAAATCCGCGGAAAGATTCGCCAGAAACAACGTCAAATGTCGCGCAACCGAATGATGGCCGCGGTCAAAGATGCAGACGTCGTAGTAGTCAACCCGGTGCACATTGCGGTTGCCTTGAAGTACGACCCGATTAAGGGTGCACCAAAGGTTGTTGCAAAGGGTGCCGGCTTTGTCGCGGAAAAGATTCGCGAGCGCGCTGACGAATCAAAGGTACCGCTCATTCAAGACGTGCCACTTGCGCGCACACTCCACCATGCGTGTGACATCGACGACGAGATTCCGGCTGAGCTGTTTGAGGGGGTTGCAAGACTCCTCGCGTTTGTCTTTGCCCTGCGCTCACGCGGCACGTCGGCCGGCTTCCACAAGATGCCAGGGACTCCTGACGTGGAAGAGGCCGATCGCCTCGAAGCCAGGACCCGCGCTCTGGCTACCTCCTGAGTCTCAGGATGCGCCTCTTGGTGGCGCACTCTGACCTACCCCGTAGTGTTTGCGGGTGTGACTGACACGGCCGACAAGATGCGCCTCTTGCGAGTGCGCCGTTCCGCGCTCGCAGGTTTGCGGTTGATGTACGAAACAAGCCCGAAGATGTTCACCGGCCTCGGTATTGCGGCGGTCATCGACGGTTTGTTTCCCACTTTCTTTGCGCTAGCCACCGGCTCCTTCGTCGGTGCCGTTCCGGCGGCGGTGCGAGGCGGCACACTCAGCTCGCCTGCCGGGCATCACTTGTTGCGGATGTTGTTCTGGGTTGGCTTTACATTCGCCGGGCGCGGAATACCAGACTCGTTTGTTTACGCCTATCACAACGGCTTTCGTGCTCTCGTCAGCGCGCATCGTCGAGAGCGCGTGATGCGCGCGACTCTTGCCGTGCCAGGTATCCGGCACCTTGAAGACCCTGAGTATCTCGATGCGCTACGACTGGCGACTACGCGCGACTGGCCAGACCCCGGCGCGTTCGCAACCGCCGTTTTTCGGCTACTCACGAACCGTGTAAGTGCGCTCTCCGCTGCTGTTGTCGTGGGATTGAAGTTCAACTGGCCCGTCGCTATCGCGTTGGTTACAACTTGGGGAATTGTCGCGTTCGCGTTCGGCAATTGAAGGCACGTTGACAGTGCTGGTAAGCCATCGATTTCGACTGTGCGGATGGCCGACCTGATCATCGTACTCTCAGCCGGACATGTCGTTGAGAGCGGCTCGCACGCAGAGTTGACAGCACAGGGCGGCCTGTACGCTGAGCTTTATGAACTACAAGCCCGCGCTTATCGCTAGCTAGCGCAGGTTGAGCGCTTCGCTTTGATAGGTCACGCCGATCGGCTCAACGATCACTTGGCGCGAGCCTTCTTCGACCGTGCCTGCTATCCACGCTCGCCGGCCGATCTTCTCAGCAGCGTCAACGACAGCGGAACCGTCAGGACTGTAAACAGCGAATCCACATCCCATGTTGAACGTCCCGTACATCTCGTTGTCGTCGAGCATCAACGCTTGCGCAATAAAAGCAAACAGCTCTGATACTTCAGGAAGGGCAGTGATGCGGTACGTGAAGTCACGATCGGCGCGCATCACCTTGCGAAGACCGTGACCGGTGATATTGCTGAGGTAACTCACCGGAACTCCGGCAATCAAGAGCTCTTCAACCAGGCGAACGTAGATCGCTGTCGGCGCAAGCACTGCGGCTCCAAGCGATTGACCGCTCGGGAGCTTCGTTGCGAAACTCGACGGCAGCTCCCGCCCGAGCTTGCGAAGCAAGCTTGCACCGTTTGCATGAAGTCCGTTGCTCGCAACGAACACAATGTCATCACCGGCCGACAGCTTGTCGCTGAGTATCGGAATGACGCCGTCTGGAACAGCGCCGATTGCCGAGCCGGCAATATCGACTTCACCGTCGACCACAATTCCGGATAGTCCGGGAGACTCTCCGCCGCCCCAGGTTGCGCCAGAGTCTTCGCAAGCCTGACGCCATCCTTCAACCAACGCTTCGTAACGACCGTCTACGCCATACCAATCAGGCGACCCGGTTGCGAAGTAAGCGTTGATGACAAGCGGCATTGCGCCGACGCAGATGAGGTCATTGATTACGGCAGCAACGGAGTCGTACGCGATTGCGCCGAAATGATTTTCACCGAGTTGCTCTTGGACTGCACGCGCAATCGTCGACTTTGTTCCGAGGCACTCGAGAACGGTCGCTAACTGGCGACCGGCGAGTTCGAACAAGAACGCTGATTCGCCGCGTGACGCATCGTTCGAGATTGCACCTCTCTTGACCGCATGACTTGATGTCGAGAGCGCGGCGGCGACAGCGATGCGTTTGCCTGCGTCCAGGACATCGTAGTTGACCCCTGCAGCAGCATAAGACTCCACGTCGCCTGACACTAGTGCGCTTCACTCACACTCGGTCGCGAGGCCGTCGATGTTCCAAAACGTTGTGACGTCAATTGCTTCAAGTTCGCTGGGAGCGGGATTTTGTTGACGCTGTCCATAATGAGATGCAATCGCTTTTGAGCGTCGGCGTCGCCACCAAATGCGTCGATTGCAAGGTCCGGGTACGCGTTGGCAATACCCGATAGAGCACCGGCTCCGCCCAATGCCGAACACAAGAGCAATAAGCTGGAAGACCCTGTGTAGACAGCGCGTGTGCTCTTCGTAACCTCACTGAGCAATCGTTTCGCGTCACCAGACGAGTCTTTGCACCCCGCCACCGGCAACGAGCCGAGCAAGTCGACATCGACGCCCGGAGGATATTTCGCCGGGGAGTGATAAGCGAGGACCGGCAAATTGTTCGCCGCCTCTTTCACAGCCTCGTAATGAGTAGTGACATCCACCGTTGCATCAGGCGGACTCAGAACACAGTCTGCCCCCGCATGTGCAACACCGCGCGTCAACTCACATGCGACTGCCGTGGAGGAAGCCGCTACTCCGGCAACCACGACCGCCGATCCGCCAATGCGGGACACAACAACCTCGACGAGTTCAAGTCGCTCAGCGATCGTAAGTGCGGCAGGCTCGCCCGTCGTTCCGCCAACCAATACAGCACGCGCACCCATTTCAACAACGCGCTCAGCGTGAGCGGCCGTTGCCTCTGTGTCGAGTTTCTTGTGCTCATCGAACAAGGTTATTAACGCGACGCCTACGCCGGTAAACGGAGCATGTGCATTGTGAGAAATTGACGTTGCGTGAGTCATGTTCTTGAAACTACGTTGCTGGATTCACATCCATGAAAGACCTCACACCATTCGACTATCGCGACCCGGCACATCGCGCTGCACTCAATGCAATCGCCGCGGAGGGAGCGAAGGCCCTACACAGCACTGACAATGTTCTGAAGCTTCTGGAAGAGCGATTTGGACTGGTCGCCGAACCGAGCATCGGCTTCAAAGGGCTTGCGATGGCTTCAGACTTCGACGCGCCGGGTAGGGTCATAGAGGTGAAAGAAGAGCAGCAGCCGGCGCAAGAAGAAACGGTCGTTGATCTGCGCGAAGCCGAGGGGGTCGACCCTGAGGTATTAGGCCAGCATGACTCGGTCATGGCAGCGCTGGCTGCCCACTACGAGAGCCAGGGCCATGAGGCTCACCAGCTCTGGGTCGGTGATCTTCCGGGCGGCGGCACCGGAATGTTCGACGTATGGGTTCCCGATCTGAACCGCGTGCTCGACGTCGAAACAACCGACACTCTCATCACTATCGATCCGCATCGCTATGACGCGTGGAAGAGCGCCGGTTACGAGATTTGGGTTGTAGCGCCGCACGGCAAGGTCGCGAACATCGAGCGTCGGTTGGGCAAATACGTCGACCGCATCCAACCTTGGTCTCTGGACGGGCCGAAGGTGCTTTTCGAAGAGCTGACCACTCACTAGCCGTTTTCATGAGCCATGAGTGCCAATACGGCACCTGAAGCTCATGAAATGCCGGGTTTGGGGTTCTTGTCTCAGGGTCGCGTTGTAATTGGTACACATGAAGTACCAAGCGATGTCTGAAATTGCGTCGAACCAGCACGGTCTGATTACGCTTGCGCAGCTCGACGAGCACTACTCGCGCAAACAAATCTCGACGATGAAGCAAAATGGGCTACTTAAATGGGTGCAGCCCAGCACTTATTGCGTGGTCGGTTCGCCGCAGTCGTGGACGCAATCCGTTGCCGCTGCGTTGCTCACGATGCCCGAAGCGGCGGCGACTCATCACACTGCGATGCGATTGTGGAACTTGGGCAGTGAAATTGACGAGGTCGAAGTCATTCTTCCCGCAGGTCTTCATCCAAAACCGGTGGATGTCTTCCTACATTTTTCGGATGGAGAGATCAGCTGGCGAATCACAAACGGTCTTCGCGTTACAACCCCGGAGCGCACGCTGATTAGCGTTGCCTGTAGCCTGCGTGATTGGCAGTTGGAAAACGCTTTCGAGCGCATGCTCACGTTACAACTAGGCACGTTTGCGTCAATGCGCAACGAAATAGATCTTATTGCCGCGCGCGGTCGCAACGGCGTCGGTGTTATGCGCGAACTTCTCGACAAATACGATACGGAAGACAGACGTTGCGCGAGTCCGTTCGAGCGCCGGCTACGACGCGCTCTTCTGCAGCTCGGCCTTCCTGAACCTGACAAGCAGTTGCGTATCCCGACTGCCGAACAATCGAACCGCTATATCGACTTCGGATACCGGCAATTGCGACTCGGAATCGAGGCCGATAGCCGCGCGTACCATGCCAGGCTAACCGACTTCGAAAAGGACTGGGATCGCAACGGTCAGCTCATCGAGGCCGGCTGGACGATCGTCCACGTGACGAATCGTAACTTCGAAGTCGGAATTGCGCGCGTCGCGCGCCTCTACCATCGCTTTTCACGAGAAGCAGGTGCGGCTTAGCCGGGCTTAGCCCGCCCGCCGATTTTCGGGGCTCCCGGCATCGATGTGGGTCAAATCTAGGGATCCGCGGCAGCGAGGCGCTCGTGCGGAAGGACGTGGGTGATCGGTCCAAGCGTCACCATGACGAGTGCGAGTGCAGCCTTCGCCGAGTGGAATCCATATGCACG
>JBBSGY010000153.1:0-6404 GCA_038253645.1 Acidimicrobiales bacterium | reverse complement strand
GGGTTCAATCCCGACGAATATTTTGCCAACCGTTGTGACGCTGATGCGGGTGACTGATGCGCAAACGCGGTATCAATCGCGGTTTAAGCCACTGCAACCGCTACGAAGGCTGAAAGGCTGAGATTTATTGAAACGACTGCGATCCCGAGTTTTTTGAAACTGAACTCGCGCACATGTGACGCTTCCTTCAACTCATCGACAGCTTGCTGCCCAGCCGTACCGACACTGTCGTCGTGGTCATCAACGAATTGTTGCGACCATGGGTATTGAGAAATGGGCACCGACAAACCGACGTCGAACGGATTCAAAACGTCGTTCGCCAGCCGTGTCGCTACCTCCTGGTCAATGCCACCGACTACTTGGCTAACGGCGGTCAGTCCTTCTGCGACATCATCAGTGAAGCGATCGATCCGAAGCGCTTTGTAAAGCACATCGATTGCGCTTTTAATACCGTCTGTTACAGACCCGGCCGTTAATGCGTCCGCCAGCTGAACGGTGGCACCTTCGTACGCCGGCCGCAACGCAAGAACGGTCGCCTGGGACAGAAGTCGCACGAATGAAACGCCGGAACCAAGAAATCCGTCTGGCTCTATCGGGCGCCGGACGTGGTGACTGTGGAATCGAGTTAGAGCTTCTTTCAAGTCTTCGTATACTTCAACGCTTTGTCTCTCGGTCTCCGATAGCAGGCCTGGAAATGATTCGTATTGCGCAGCGGCCTCACCAGGTTGAGCGGACAGCACCGCACCACGAATCGCGTACAGCGCCGCGTAGACTGCAGCAAATCGGCGAATGCGCTCTTCGAGGTCTTCCTCCATGGAAACTCAAGCTCCCACAGAGGCAGTGATTACTTCAAACCCCGAATGTAATGCACCCTCGGTGGGCGAAATGCGCAGTTAGCTGGCGGCGCGGCGGGTGCGAGTCGACTTCGTCGGAGCGTCTTTCGGAATCAGCGTCGGCGCGACGTGACTCATCACTGTTTGACGGTCGATGACGCAACGCGCAATGTCGTCGCGGCTCGGAATGTCGTACATGACCTGCAGTAGCACCTCTTCGAGGATTGCGCGCAGACCTCGTGCGCCGGTGCCGCGAACGAGCGCTTGCTCGGCAACCGCATCAAGAGCGTCGTTGGTGAGTTCGAGTTCGACATTGTCGAGTTCGAACACCTTCTTGTACTGCTTGACGAGTGCATTCTTCGGCTCTACGAGAATGCGCACGAGGGCCTCGATGTTCAGATTGGCAACCGCACCGATTACCGGCAGACGGCCCACGAACTCGGGAATAAGGCCGAATTTCAAAAGGTCTTCAGGAAGTACCTGGGTGAACAGCTCGGTTGCATCGTCATTCTCGGTCTTGTGAATGTTCGCGCCGAATCCCATGCCCTGCTTGCCGACGCGGCTCTCGATTATGCGTTCGAGGCCTGCAAATGCTCCACCACAAATGAACAAAATATTGGTCGTGTCGATCTGAATGAACTCTTGATGCGGGTGCTTGCGCCCACCTTGGGGAGGAACCGAAGCGGTTGTGCCTTCAAGAATCTTGAGCAGCGCTTGCTGCACGCCTTCACCGGAAACGTCACGCGTGATCGACGGGTTCTCGCTCTTACGCGCGATCTTGTCGATCTCGTCGATGTAAATGATTCCGGTTTCAGCCTTCTTGACGTCATAGTCGGCAGACTGAATGAGCTTGAGAAGGATGTTCTCGACATCTTCGCCGACATAGCCTGCTTCCGTGAGCGCGGTTGCGTCTGCAATCGCGAACGGCACGTTGAGCATGCGAGCGAGTGTTTGTGCGAGAAGCGTCTTGCCGGCACCGGTCGGGCCGAGCAGAAGAATATTGGACTTTGCGAGTTCGATGTCATGGCTCTTGCTACCGGCCTGAACACGCTTGTAGTGGTTGTAGACCGCAACCGACAAGATCATCTTCGCGTGCTCTTGCCCGATGACGAAGTCGCTCAAGAACTCGTGGATCTCGCGCGGCTTTGGCAGCTCGTCAAAACGAACCTCGGTCGTGTCTGCAAGTTCCTCTTCGATGATGTCGTTGCAGAGATCGATGCACTCATCGCAGATGTAAACGCCCGGTCCGGCGATCAGTTTCTTGACCTGCTTTTGGGACTTGCCGCAAAAGGAGCATTTCACGAGCTCCCCGCCGTCACCGAATTTCGCCACTAAGCCCCCAGGGTCCGTTCTTCGAATACATATGTCTTAATTAAATACTAAATGGTGCTGGCGGCTTGACCCACCGCTGTCAGCTCTCGTGTTGTAAGGATCTCATCAATGATGCCGTATGCCTTGGCATCGTTTGCATTCAGTATGAAATCGCGTTCTGTATCTTTCGCGATCTTCTCAACAGTTTGCCCGCTGTCGACAGCAAGCATGTTGTTGAGCAGGTCGCGCATGCGGAGAATTTCCTTCGCCTGGATCTCGATGTCGGAGGCCTGACCGCCTGCGCCACCGTATGGCTGATGCAGCAAAATGCGTGAATGGGGCAAAGCGAACCGCTTTCCATTGGTGCCCCCGGCAAGAATGACCGCTGCCGCGGACGCTGCCTGACCAAAGCAATACGTCTGAATGTCGGGCTTGACGTACTTCATGGTGTCGTAGATCGCGAACAGGCCCGTAATGTCGCCACCGGGCGAGTTGATGTAAAGGCTGATGTCTTTTTCGGGGTTTTCCGTCTCGAGAAAGAGCAGCTGTGCCATGACGAGGTTTGCAACTGTGTCGTCGATGGGCGTGCCGATGAAGATGATGTGCTCACGCAGCAACCGGGAGTACAGGTCATAGGCGCGTTCGCCGCGGTTGGACGACTCGACAACCGTCGGAACCAGGTAGTTGTAAATGTGACCTGGCTTCAACTCGAAACCATTGGATGATTCCATTTAGACGGCTTCCTCCCCCTCTTGCTGAACTTCGGCTTGCTGACCTTCGGCAGCTTCAGGCGCCGCGGTGGAGATGGCAGACCGATCGATCTTGTTGCCTTCAGAGTCAACGATCTCGACGTGGTCCATGAGCCACCTCACGGCCTTGCCCTTGCGAATGTCCGAGCGTACAGCAGGCATTTGATCTGCGTGTTCCAGGTCGCGTCGAACGCGAGAAGCCTTTTGTTTGAATTGCCGGGCGAGATTTTCCAGTTCTTCATCGATGTCTTCGTCGCTTGCCTGTAGATCTTCTTTCTCGGCCACAGCACGTAGCGCCAGGTCAGCACGGACAGAATCCGTTGCATTGAGCTTGATCTGTTCGATGAACGCTTCCTCGTCCTGACCGGTCGCTTGCAGGAAGGCCGCAAGGTCGATGCCCTGCTGGGAAAGGCGGTTGAGGATGTCGCGCACCTGGCGGCGGACCTCCGCATCGACGAGGGCTTCGGGGATTTCTTCATCCACGAGCTCGGCGACCGCCTTGATCACCCCGTTGCGGAGCTGGCGCTCGGCCTCACCCTTTCGGGCTTTTGCGAGTTGCTCCGCAATATCGTCCCGAAGCTGCTGGACGGTTTCGAACTCCGAAGCCTCGTTGACCCACTCGTCATCGAGCTCGGGAAGCTTGCGCTCGTTCACGGCTTTTATGGCGAGCTTGAACAAAACCTCGTCGTCGTTCGGCGGAACCTTGCTGGTGAATTCTTTGCTGTCGCCGGTCTTGGAGCCGTTGACCTCGTCGTCGAACTCTTCTCCCAGGCTGTGCAGGCGATTGCCGACCTCGTAGGAATAATCGGTCGCGGTGAGGCCGGGAACCGGCTCGCCGTCACTTGTTCCATGCACGTCGAGAGTGACGAAGTCGCCCGGTGCGGCGGCGCGGTCGACCTCTTCGAGTTCTCCGTATTGCGCGCGGAGACGGTTGATTTCAGCTTCGACGTCTTCATCGGTGGCAATTGGATTGGGCACTTCGACCGAAAGACCTTGATAACCGGGGATGTTCGGAGTTGGGCGAACCTCGACCTCGGCTTCGAATGTGACGGGGCCTTCGTCTTTTCCGTCCGTGATCTCGACCTCGGGGGTGTCGATCGCATCGGTTTCGGTCTCGCGGAGGGCCTTTGCGTAGAAGTCGGGCAAAGCGTCGTTGAGCGCCTGGGCACGAGCCGCTTCGAGGCCAATATGGGTTTCGAGGATTTTGCGAGGCGCCTTGCCCGGGCGAAAACCCGGAATACGGACCTGCTGGGCGAACTTCTTGAACGCCTTGTCGATCTCTGTCTCGACCTCGGTTTCATCCACTGAGAATGAAAGTTTGACCTTGTTGCCTTCTAATGGTTCCGCACTGGCTCGCATACTTTCAGTCACTCTAATGGGGCAGCTGATCAATCCGGACGCCGTGCATTTTGGTCGCCACCGCAAAAAGCCGCGAAATAGCCACTGAGCAAAGCGGAACCGGCGAAACCCGGCGAGTTCCCGGATTTTGCGCCGGTCGAGGCGAAATCTGAAGAATCTGTCAACCGAATCGGAACGATTGCGTCTGTATGTGTGAAACCTCTTCCTAGGAGCGCACACAGATGGATTCCTTGACCACCCGCCGGCGTCTTGTTGCAATCGCAGCAGCGTCGGTATTCGCATTCACCGCAGGAGCCGGCGGAATAGCTCGCATTGCGAGTGCGGATGCAAAGTCCGCCAAACCGGTTGTCTCCCTTGCGGCAACACCTGTGGCTCCTACTGCTACACCGCCGGTTGAAAAGATCGCGACGAAACCAGAAACGACCGCTGAAGCAACTGTTGCGTCTCGTCCGCCAGTGTTGGTTGCGACATCGGAGAAGGGGCGCCTTGTCGTGATTAACACGACAACCGGCAAGACAGAGCGCGTGCTCGTCACCTATCCAGCGAGCAACACGAGTTGCGAGGGTCTTGGTGAAAGTTTGTCGCTGACTCCCGATTCCAAGACGGTTTACTTCGAGCGCATGATCAAATCCGATAGCGAGTGCGACAAGAGCATCTGGTCTGTTGCGGTTACAGGTGGAATGCCGAAGAAAATCGTCAACGGGCTAACACCCCGGGTCAGCCAAGACGGTACAAAGCTCTCTTACTTCAACTTGAAAAAGGCCGAAGGGGAAGGTTCCGACTATTCCAACATCGGCGACTTAAGGGTTCGCAACCTCACAACCGGTGCCGAAACCATCGTCGCAACCAACGTGAGTTGTGCGTGTGGTGGCCAGGCATTTGCGTCATGGGCACCCGACGGCAAGCAAATAGCGGTGCAGGGCACCAACTGTGGTTGCGGCGGCGCACCATATGAAGAGCTGCGCATCTACGACGCCGCAAAAAAAGACTCATTCAAAGCCGTGCCGCTTCCAAAAACAATCAGCGACAAAGCCGCCTGGGCGTATCCGACTTACACTCCGGACGGCTATTTGTTCGTACTCGAGATTCCCAAGTTCAACATTTCTGCGGAAAGCTTCAAGGCTATGGGCACCCCTCGAATTCTCGTCGTCAACCCAACGACCGGTTCGATCGCGAATACAATCACGAGCGGTTTCGAAGATCGCTACTACAGCTCAACATCGGTCGACAATTCTGGCAAGCACCTGCTCTATCTGTCGAACGGCAACCTGATGGTCTCGGACCAGTTCAAACGTCCGACCCAGCTTGCGACGGGCCTCATCGGCGCATCTTGGTGATCACCATTCCGCATCCGGGCACGGCGGCAAGTAAAACTCGCTGCCGTGCTTGGCTCATTCCTCGGTCGCGTGATCCCGGCACTCGGTGGCGTGACAGTAAAACTCGACGACAAGATCGTTGTCGCACTGTTCGACACAGAGGCGCCCAGGCTCATCGCGACCGTGCGGCTGATGCTCGACAGCCAAGAGGAAGCTGAGGAAATCGTGCAAGAAGCATTCACACGACTATTGAGCTCGCGCAAGCGCCTACGCCAGGTCGACACCGCGCCCGCATACTTGCGATCCACCGCGATGAACCTTGCGCGCAGCGCTCTGCGCAAGCGCGGATCCGCGCGACACAACGTTGCGAAAGTTGCAACCGACGATGTTGTACGACGTGCTCCCGAAGACATCGTGATTGCTCGCCAGGATGATGACGCTGTGGCAAGCGCACTTGCAACGCTTCCGGGCCGCCAGCGCGAGTGTCTTGTGTTGCGATACTTCCTGTCGCTTTCAGAAGCAGAGATCGCCGAGACACTCGGCATTTCGAAAGGCTCGGTGAAAACACACACAAGCCGAGGGTTGGCTGGCATGCAAGCAGTGCTCGGAGGTAAAACATGAATGAAGACGAGCTTCGCAATTCATTGCGCGCACAAGGAGGAAGCCTCAGCTCGTCCCGCGAGATATTGCATCGCGCGCAACTCGCGGCGGCGACACGGCGTCACCGCGGACACTCATTTTAGTCGCCTGTAATGCTTCCTCTCCTACCTGGGCGACGGTAAGTTTATTGCCATGTAAGCCGACATCAAGGGCCGTATCGATCATGGTATGGATCC
>JBBSGY010000152.1:0-6424 GCA_038253645.1 Acidimicrobiales bacterium | reverse complement strand
GGATCTGATGACCATATTGCCGAGTCGGGTCGTTCGGTGCGTACGTTTGAAACCACGATGGGGAGTGTACGTCTGCTCTGATCTTTGGTTGGAGGCATCGGCGATACACGTGTGCCGTGAGGCAAGCGCGGTGCTGCACCTTCTCGGTGCCTCACCGAAATAGCGCGCCCTGAACCGTCGTCGTCTGACACGCCGCCCCCGTCACGCGCCCATTGCGCCCCCAAGGTGCAACTACAGTGCTCTCACCAGGACGTTTGCGAGGTCCGCAGACTACTGCAAAGCCCTGTACGCGGGTTCGATTCCTGCCACCGCCTCCAGCTTATGCGTGCCGGCAGGCACGACCAGCGAGCACGGTGACACTATAATCGCAGGTCAGGGTGCACATGCTGCTCTGCAGTCGGAGACTGGCCCGGTGCAACCGGCAGAGGCGGAGCAGTACCGACATTGACCCCGCGAAACCCCTGGTTTCACACCAGCCGCGCCCAAATCGCGCCCAAGCCAGGCAGAGGTTCAACATGGGGTACATCGTCAAACGTTCCGGCAACTATCGAGTTCGCTATCGGGACCCGGTCGGAAAGATGCGGTCCGAGCCACGCGGAGATGACCCTGACGGATTGGTCGAAGGAGTTCTTGTTGCTGGCGCGCCGGCTGGCGCCGTCAACCCAGGAGACATACGAGCGTGACCTGACCAAGTACATCATTCCGCAGTTCGGCAGGCACCGGCTCGGCCGGCTTCCGGCTGACGAGATCGAGAACTGGCTGAACGACGAGATTGCGGCGGGAATCGCTGCGAGCTCCGTGCACCGGCACTACCGGAACTGCGGCGCATGCTGCAGGTCGCCGTCGACAAGGCGAAGATCCTGCACAACCCTTGCGACCGTGCCGAGCCACCAAGCGTTCCGAACGCAAGATGACATTCCTTACGTGGGAACAAGCGGTGGATCTTGCGGAGGCCCACACGGAACTGATCTGTCTCGCTGTTGACTCGGGAATGCGTTGGAGTGAACTCATCGGTCTACGACGCGCCCGCGTCGACGTTCAACGCGGCAAGGTCCGCGTTACGGAGCAGCTGATTCGACTGAAGACGAAGGAATGGATACGCAAGGAGCCGAAGACGCCGGCGTCACTACGGTCCATCACCGTCTCGCCGGTTACTGCGGAGTTGTTGAAGTCACACGTCGAGCGGTATTCGATGGCCGGGCCCGATGGTTTGGTATTTCCGAATAATGCGGGCCAGCCCGTTGCATTTTTGAGTTTTTGGAACAACCATTTCACTCCGTCATTGGAGCGCGCCAGCCTGGCGTGTCGTTTTCACGACTTACGGCACACGAGTGTCGCGTTAGTGATTGCCGAAGGTGCACACAGAGCAGGCGCTCTTGATGCGATCGGCGGCTCACTGGATGCCGGTACGCTCGTCACCAATAAAGCGTGCTCAGCAGTTCAGGCTCGACTGCCAACATGTCAAGCACGACGGACACCGACCTGGATACCCTCGCCGTCGCACTGTATGGGCAACTCATCGAATCGATCAACGACACACTGAAAGGCCAGCTCGACTTGGAACAACACGGCGGCCGCACGATTGAAGGAGTTACGGTTCGCGTTCTGCAACGGATCTTGGCGCTCACCGCTGCCATCTGGCATAACCACAAAACAGGACAGAGCGTCGTGAGATCACTGATTGCATACGACCACTGAGCCCTTGGAATTACTCATCTAGGTTCGGCAAGAACAATCTCGTTGGAGAACAGCTCAGTGTTCGAAGTGGTGTTGTCCGTGTTGTGCTCGACGAGATCGCGTTCAACTCTCGGGATGTAACTGTCCTCCGAGGAACGTTGTTGTTACCTGCAGAGCCGGCGCCGGCTCCGGTGAGCGCATCACGACGGTGTGTAACGATCGCGTTTAGCTTCATCCCGTGTTCCTATCCGCAACACACGTGCGATGAGACGATCAACCTTGAGCCGTGATGCCGAATGACTCGGCGTCGATCTCGCTTTCGAAGACCTGGACGGCGCTTCCGGTCTTGATCACGGATTTGCCTTCACTCCATTCCAGCGTGAGTGGACCACCTCTCAGAAGAATTTGAACGGTTGGTCCTGCGACGAGCCGGCGCCGTTGTGCAGCAACGGCGACTGCAGCCGCACCAGTGCCGCACGCCAGCGTTTCTCCGACACCCCGTTCGAATGTTCTCTGACGTATGACTCCATCAGGTCTGACCGCTGCAACTGACACATTGACGCCCTCAGGAAACCTCTCCGCGTGACTCTGAATGAGCGATCCGACCGTTTCGAGCGGAACCGCATCGACATCATCCACGAATAGCACTGCGTGTGGATTGCCCATGGATATGCATGACACGTCGAATCGTTGTTTGTCCACCTCAATAGTTTCGGCGACATCGTACGAATACTCGGGCTTACCCATGTCGACAATCACTGTGTCGACTTTGCCGGCTGCATCACGACGCACTCTTAGCGACTTGACTCCTGCTCCCACTTCAATGTCGAAAGCGTCTTCGGCATGACCGCGATCGCCAAGCCATTTCCCTACGCAGCCAACACCGTTCGCACAAAAGGGCGAAGACGTGCCGTCACCGTTTCGAAAATCCAGGAACCATGGGGCCTGGGTTCCGTGCGTGATACGAACTAGACAATCGGCTCCTAAGCCGAAATGTCGATCACAGAGTCGCCGGACTGCGTCGGGAGAGATGTCGAGTGTGTTCTTGAAGTCGGCGATCACTACGTAGTCGTTGCCTGTGCCGTGCATCTTTGTGAACTTCATCGCTGCGCCAAAGTCGTCATTCTTGACACTCTGCCATGAAACCACGGCATTCACCCACTCATGCGCCGATACACGCAGACCGGAAAATAGCTCGTGGTGACACTGCGAACCTCCAGAACGACGAACCGATCAGAATGGCTCGACACGGAAGCGCCTCGGTTCGCGCGCAGTTCCCAGATGCATTCAATGACACCGACGAAAGGCCTCACGATCGACATTGCATACCTTGCACTGCAGTATTTGTCACCGTATTGGCAGCGAGGAACATCGCACAGGCAAGATCTGTCGTGGAGCGTCACTTGAAGGCCTCCAAGCCGCAAGTCATCATAATTGAAGACCCTCATGGCCCTGGTCGTGTCCCCAGTTCTCACTCCGTGAAATCGCCAACGATATGGAACGTTCGAACGTGCCATTTGTGTCTCCGCGTGTTCGCAAAGCTTCCTGGGCCACCACAAGATCGTCGAAGATTTGACTCCGCTGACAGCGCAATACGCGTAGCGAAACTAGTAAGTCAAGCGCTTCGGGACTAGCTGCTTCGACACCATTCCGAAACAGCAAAGTCGCGCTGTCGAAGTCTCCAGCCATCGCTGCCATACGTCCGCCGAGCGCCGCAAGATGATGTGTGTGCCCAGCTGACAATCCTTGGTCGACGACCTCTTGTGCGGCATTGGGCTCACTGTTCCCAATGAGCGCTTCGGCGAGCACGCGACATAGCCGTCCACAAAGCTCGTTCTTTGCAGGATCGTGGCTTCGTCGTCCCGCGTAACGCAGTGCTTCTGAGTACGCGCTCGCCGCCGCATCAATGCGGCCCTCCCGACGCATGAGGTCACCGGCTTTGGCCAAGCAGAGTGCGCTGAACATTGGTGCGCCTACCCACGCACATCGAGCTTCCCCACGCAACATCGCAACAGCGTCGTCTGGCGCATGCGTGATCTTGACGATTGCTCGAAGCGTTCTCCATTCCTTCGCGCCGCGCTTGTTGGTGCGAAGGAATCCACCTTCGACGCCGGGCCCGGCGGCGTATTCCGATTCCCATTCCACATCGCCATCAACAAGCACTTGAACAACACCTCAGGTAAGCCTGTGAAGCGAGACCGTAAAACGTCAAACACTACGACGGCCAGCTCTCAAAGGGTGAAGTTGCGGGCTCGCGCAACGGCACGTAGGCGTGGGCGAAGTAAGCGAATTGTGTACTGGAAATAGTGGAACGCACACGCGACACTTCGCCCATGGCAGACGACAAAGAGCCTTCGGACGCAGAGCGAAGAGCATGGCATTGGGCAGGACTACAAAGCGGCTCAGAGGAGCTACCCCCTTCGCTAGACAAAGAGCACGTGACGGGCGGCAAAATGCAGGGTCGAGATCGTCCCGAGAGAAAAAAACAACTTCATGCCGGAGTCACATTCGTTCGAGGCCGAGCCGTTCAGGAAAGCGACACAGAACTCTCGCGATATGGGTCTCGGTCGAGGTCTTTGCTGACAGCTTGCGAGGCCGCTCGGCGGAATGAACTGAGTTCAAGGCGAGTTCCTCCTCTGATCACGCTCCGTCATTGCAACGTCGGTTCGCGTGCGACTCGACGTGGAGAACAAGACGACGAATGTGTTGCACCGACGTGCCGAGCCGAGCAGCGACGGCTTTGGTGTCGAGCAGTGTGAGGTCGTCCATTCGTGTCCCGTGACGCGATTTACACGAGTTGTTAAGTGCGTCAAGACAGGCAAACGCGACACGGAACCTTGCGGGATGCCTCACGGAAATAGCGCGCCCGAAACCGCCGCCGTCCGACACGACGCCCCCATCAGGCGCCCATTGCGCCCCCAAGGGTGCAACTACAATGCTCCCACCAGGACGTTTACGAGGTCCGTATACGTACTGTAAAGCCTGTACGCGGGTTCGATTCCGCCACCGAGTTCCGCCACCGACGGCAGTTCTTGCGCGATGTCGGCAGGCATGGCCCAGTGAATATCAGCTGTCCGCCAAAATGGGGCAATCGAGCCTTCTATTCACACAAGCTGATGGTGCGTAATGCCATAGTGACTAAGACTTAAGGCCCGCCAAAAGACATCAATGGATTTACGCCTCACTTCAGGACCTATACCAACCGCGATTTTGGCCGTCGGGATTTCCGCATTCGGATATCTGCTTTTGGTCCGAGACCGACGTTGGCTTTTTCGTCGCGCGTCAATCGCAATCGGAGCGGGCGGGGTTTGTTCAGGCGTCGTTGTTCTGTTCGTAGACAAGGTCTGGAAGCCATTTCGAGATCCACTGCCGGATGTTGCGATTACTTGGGGCGGATTGACGATCACCGCGATCGTGTTGGCCCTGCTAAGGCCGACAAGCAAGCGGCGCAAAGCGTTGGCGCTGGCTGTTTCACTGGCGGTAGCCGTGAGCGGCGCGGCGCAAATCAACCGGCACTACGGGGCATACCCGACGGTGCGGGCCGTTTTGCAGCTCAAGTTGAAAAACCAGGTTCCATACGATCGTTCGAACCAGCCCCCACTTTCGCTCATAAAGCCGGTGGCCGGTAAGTCATTCGATTCCGTGTGGTCTCCCCCAGGGAACATGAGCCTGACCGGAACGGTAAGTACGGTCGACATTCCGGGCGCAGTGTCAGGATTCAACGCGCGACCCGCATGGATTTACGAACCTCCTGCCTACACAAGTTTTCCACGCGCCGAATTGCCGGTACTCGTATTGATGGCGGGCCAACCCGGCGCACCTCGAGACTGGTTCGACGGAGGTCAGCTATCCACGATGATGGACGCGTTTGCGCAGGCTCATAATGGGCTCGCTCCAGTGGTGGTAGTCGCGGATCCACTCGGCGGTCAACTTGCCAATCCCGCGTGCTCAAATTCGCGCCGGGGCAATGCGTTTACGTACATGTCGCAAGACGTACCGAACTGGATTCGGGGCAACTTACAAATCGACCCGAACCCAAGACATTGGGCTGTCGGCGGTCTGTCCTCCGGCGGAACATGTTCGCTCCAGCTCGCCGTCAACGCGCCCGAGGTTTACCCGACATTTGTCACAGTGTCCGGCGAAGACGAGCCATCAACTGGTTCACACGCTGAAACGGTTAGAGACATTTTCGCCGGCGATAAGGCAGCTTTCACACGCGTCAATCCAATCGACGTACTTCAGGCTCGGCGTTTTCCCGGCACCTCGGCATTCATCGTCGCCGGACGCGACGACTCCACATACGATCCGCAGGCTCGTCGCGTTGCAGCGGCAAGTCGCGCTGCGGGCATCGACGTGACGTATGTGGAACTTCCCGGCTCCCATAGTTGGGCCGTTTGGGGACCGGGTCTAGGTAAATCACTGCCTTGGCTTGCCACCAAGACAGGCCTCACCCAGTGAGCATGCTGAGGCAGTCAATTCGTAGAGCTCTTGTGCGACGGTTAACAGCGCGATGGTTTCTGGCGTGTTCACGCCGCTATCTCGCACTTCTCGTTCGTGCTCCAATGGCGACATCTTTGATCGTCGTTATTTGCACGCTCGGATTCGCTACCAACAGCGTTTCGAGCGGACCATCTTCACAAATCATGTCTCGGCTCGGTGCAGGTGTTCCCTCGATTGAGCACGGCCACTTTCAGGTCTTGCTCACATCGGCGCTGTGGGCCAATGATCTAGCGGGGTACATCCTTAT
>JBBSGY010000151.1:0-6469 GCA_038253645.1 Acidimicrobiales bacterium | reverse complement strand
TAGCACCTCCGGCGTGCGCGCCGTGGCGACAACCCGCTCACCACGGGCGAGCACAGCTTCGGTAAATGCCCTGCCGAGACCTCTTCCCGCACCTGTGATGAGCCACGTCCGGTCTTCCACTGATCTGGTCTCCTTGTTCGATGCTTCGTCCGTGGCCGCAGAACCGCGGTCCAACGGTCGTAACTTAGCCGTTGTGACGATCCGCCCATAACGAGTTCAGCGAGCATCTAGTGCGGTGTTCGAAACCTTAAATTCACGCGCGTTCGGCCGTCTCTATTCGCTCCGGCATGTGGACTAAGCCGTGGTGGTGCATGTCGTTCAGACACTTGCCGATGTATTCCCGAGTGAGTTGCGGAGTCTTCGGTCCGATGTCGAAAGTAAGAAGGGATTCGTCGAAGTTTCGGCTTCCAGCCAAAGGCTTGCCCGCCGCCGATGGCTGGCGTAGTGAATCGAGGACTGGAAGTGACGATAGTTGGCGCCTACTTTCCGGAAGCGCGTGCAGCGCTGCTTCGAAACTCGCAAACCACTCCTCGTAATCAGCCACATGCGTTATCGGGTACCCCTGCGACATGATCCAGTCGACGAACACATCGAGCGACAGGCCGTCGTCGGCGTGGTGGTTGGCGACGTTGAAAGTTCGCACACCCTCGTGGGCCTTCGAACCAATTCGAACGATCGCGCTGGCGATGAAGTCTACCGGCAGACCGTCGTAGTGTGCCTTCGGTCGTGACCGCCCAGGCGACGCCACGTAAAAGGACTCTGGCGCGATCCCAGTTACGATCACGCTGAAGAGTAGGCGGGTGAAGATGTCGTCCAAGTTTATCTGCCCGAGGAAGCGGCGGTGCGGCAGCATCATCGTTCCACGGAACACGTTTACGGGAAGACCAAAAACGTCGCCCGCCGCCCGGAGCAGATGCTCGGCTGCCCACTTACTCGTGCTGTAGCCGTTGGCATAAGCACCGCTAAGGGTTGCCCGCATCATCAGCGGCGAGTCTTCGTCATTTCGCTCCCTACGATCAAGTAGGCGTGATACCGCCGTGGAGGATACAAAGTCGAATGCCTTCTGCCTCGCTGTCATGGCCAAGCTGATTAGCGCGGCCGTCCCCGTAACGTTGGAAGCGAAGAGGGACTCGTAGTCGAGGACGTGATTCACCAGCGCGGCGGAGTGAACGATGCGGTCTACCTCTATCGCTAGTCGCTCGTACTCGATGTCACTCAGGCCCAACCCAACCTCGGTGACGTCACCGGCGAGCACCTCTAAATGGTCCTTCGCGAACGCGCGGTATCGCTCTTCCAGCTGCGGGTCGATACCGGCAAAGATGGCGTCGAGACGTCGCGCGGCCGTAGCGTGGTCCGGCGCACGAACGAAGCAGATCAGCTTTCCACCTTCCGCGGCGAATTTCTCCAACCACTCCAGACATACGAATCGCCCCAAGAAGCCGGTAGCCCCGGTCAAGAGCACCGTGCGTGAGTCTGCAGCTGGTGCATCGGGAGTCCCGTTGAGAACAGCGGGGTCCAAGAAGGTGGCAAGGTCGAGGTCGGCGGCGTCGAGATGTCTAGAACCTTCGCCGTGCACAGTGACGAAGTTCGGTGCCGGGTGCGACCCGTCTGCGAGCGTGGCTTCGACTTTGCGAGCCCACTGCTTGGGGTTGCCGGTTGGGCTCAAAATCGTGTTGACAGGTAACTCCACGCCGAAGATGTCCTCGATCAGCGCCGCGAAACCAACAGCGCCTAGAGAGTCGCCGCCGAGCTGAGCGAAGCTGTGTGGCTGACTTACATCAAGGTTGTCTACACCGAGAAACGCTTCGAGTGCCTTGCCAATCTTCTCGGTCACGCTCAAGTCGTTTGCTTTGCTGCGCAGCGCGCCCAATCTAGCGGCCTGAATGCACTCCACGTTAGCGTAGAGCTGCTCCAAGTGGTCGCCGTACTTGCGTTGTAGCGCCGGGCGAATGCGCTTGCGCAGAGCCGTCAGTAAGCCGTTCGCCTGGCTGAACGGTTCTGTCTCGACGATGAAGTCGCGCGGAATCTCGAAGGTCTTGAGATCTCCTGTCGCGCCGACTCGCTTCAACTCTGTCGCTATCAACGCTCGTAACTCCATTTCGTCAGGCTCATGTCCGAGTGTCGCCCGAGCGACATCCATGTTCGGTACAACGACCGCAAGCAGATACGAGCGGACCGAATTTCCGTGGACATGAATCTGCTGAATGAGGTCACTGCCGTTCTCGAAAACTGTCCCGAGTGCTCCCGCGGCGACGAACTCACCCTGCGCGAGTTTGAGCACGTCGTTTCGACGATCGATGTGCATCAAGTGGTCGGGGCCACGCTCTTCCATGATGTCGCCGGTGAGAACGAATCCATCCGAATCGAACAGCTTTGCGGTGGCCTCGGGACGCTTGAAATAACCCGAGATCATGGAGGTCGTTTTGACACAGAGTTCGCCGCGAGGATGAGGTTTGTCAGTAGTGAAGTAGCCGAGCTCGGGAACGTCGCGCAGCCGGTAGTCGATCACTGCTGGTCGGCGCACGCGGTCATTCACTGTGATCGCGCCAGCCTCTGTTGATCCATATCGGTCGATGAACTCGATCTGGAGGCCTTCGGTCACGAAACGCCGCACCTCTGGCAACGTGGGCGCGCTGCCACCCTTGATCATGCATAGGCGGTCACCGAGATACCAGTTCCGCATCTCTGCGAGGACTTCTGCGCGCGCAGCATCCTCCTTCAGGTTCGCCTCGCTCATTCTCAGAGTGACTGCGCTCTTGTAGCGGCGATACACCATCTCGAGCGCTCGCGGGAAGAAGAATCCGTCGGTCGGGCGAACTAGGCGGATGTCCTCGAAAAGCGTCGACATGTCCGATTCCGTCGCGAAGTACGCGGTACCCCCGTGCGCCATCGTGCCGTACACAGTGCCTCGACCCATCGTGTGGTTCATCGGTGCGAAGCACAGTCGTACTCTGGGCCAGGCGAAGACAGCAGGTGCAAGGGATGAGCGAGCGTGTCGGTCGAAGAGAATCGCACCTTTGGGCGTTCCGGTCGTGCCGGACGAGTGTACGAGCATTGCCACGCGATCGCCGCCTTGCGCGCTGTCGGGTGGCGGCTCCCACTCCAACGCGTTGCCGGCAGCAATCAGCTCGTCAAGAGTGACGAGCCGCGCCCCTGCGCCTCTGTGTGTGAGTACCGCTCGCGCAGCTGCGTACGCTTCGCGGTCATCGTCCACGCGTTCGTCGTAGTCGAAAACAATGAGTGCGCGCACAGACCTCTGCGTCGCTACGAGCTCGGCGACAAACTCAGCTTCTCTCGCCGTCACTGCGACGACGGTGGGAGCCGTGTCGGTGAAGATTTGCTCGAGCGCCGGACGGCCGGCCGCGCTCTGAAGAGGAACACTCACGCCTTGAACAAAGAGGCATGCTAGGTCCACCGTCACATAGTCGATACCGTTGAATCCGACGATACTGACGAAGTCGCCTGGCTCGACGCCCCACGCGTCCATGTAGCGCCACGCGCACGCAAGCGCCTCGACTCTGCGGCGCAACTCGCGATAAGTGATCGTGCAAAACCGCGGCAAGGGCTGCTTGACGGCTCGGCCGCTTTCCGGCTCGCAAACAACGTCATAGTCGCGTTCCGCCAGCGCGGGCCGCGACGCGTAGCCGTCCAGAGCCGTAGCAACTGCCCGCGCGAACGTAATACCCGCGGTGGCGAGCGTGGCCTCAACTGCCATATCGGGAAGCAGGCTATTGAGCTGGGGATCTTCCTGAGCCAACGCTGCGAGACGACGTACGTAAGTTGGGGAATCGTCCCCATTCATGGTTGTCATCATCACTGCAGAGTAACCCAGTGATATCGGCCCTTAGCTCACGCCGACAGTGCAAAACGAGCGAGATGATATCGCACTGTTTCGGGAGTATGGCTAACAAAACAGCCTGGGGATCTCACAAAGAGTCAATGGGTCGGACACAACCTTGCTTGCGCCTGCTTTCATAAGCTCTGTGACAGATGCCGCGCCCCAATCCACTCCAATTGCAAAAGCGCCGGCGGCACGCGCCATCGCCATGTCCACACTCGCGTCACCGACCATCGCCGTGCTCTCAGGTGCAACACCTAGCAGGCGGCATGCTTCCAGCAGCGGAGCAGGATCCGGTTTCAGAGCACGAGCACGGTCGGATCCGACAACGACTGAGAAGAATGAGCCCAGATTGCTGTGCTCCAACACATCCATAGCGGTGTCTGTAGCTTTGGATGTCACGATGGCAAGCGGACAGCTCTGGTTCAACACGCGCAAGACGACTTCGACATTGCTCACGACGACTGTGTATTCGCGCGAGACTCGCGGATAACACGTTTCGTAAGCAGCAATGACATCATGAACGTCGACGTCGACCACTCCCAGCTCCGCGAGTAAATACGGTACCGATGTCATCAAAGGCAAGCCGATAGTGGGATAAAGAACCTCTCGCGGTGGAGCGTCAACACCGGTAGCCGCTAACGCTTCTTGAAGTGCGATGACACAGGAGCCGAGAGAGTTCGTGACCGTGCCATCAAGGTCGAACGCGACAGCTCGGATCAGTTGAGCTTCGTAGTTCAAAGCGTCGCTCGGTACGGTGGAAAAAAAGAGGTTGTTTGCGAGCTGGCAACAAGATTTCGGAAATGATCCTTGTTAAGCACTCTGCCGGCGAGATAGGCGACGCGTGTATCGGTGGCCCATCCGCGCTTGAAGCGCGAGAGGCCATCATTTTCAAAAACTGTCGTCCCAGCCCCTGCACCCAGATTCATCCATTGAAGTCCTTGGCTCGCGTAGTGGGCAATCGCTTCGTGAAAGAGCGCAAATGACGACTGCAATTCGTATCCTACTTTTGAGTGAGCGCCAAGGTGGTAGTAGACGACGTCTTCTTGTTTGATAAAGAGCAGCATGCTGACGACTTCGCCGTTGTGACGAGCACACCATGCGTTCAGATCCGTTAGGCAAAGCTGTGCGGCGAAAGAATCCTCGGAAAAGCGGGCGACACCACGTATGTCGTGCCGTTGGATGAGACTGTCATACAGCTTCACCCACGTGTCTGCGTGAACTCTAGGATGCGGACATAGTTCTACCTCCACGGAGCGAAGCGCTTTGGATGCCTTTCGACGATGATCTGAATGCGTCCCACTATGGGCGGGCAAGCGCAAATCAATAACGTGGTGGTGTTTGAATTCGATCAGGTGATGTGGAAACAGTTCCTTCAATGTTCGCAAGGAACACCCGGCCATCGGATCAATGACGGCGGTTGCTGTTACGTGACTGAACTCGAGACTACCTAGGTCGCGCGACAATCCCGGCCAATTGTTGCAACTGAAAAGCGGATACGGACCCACCAAGTCACGGTACGACGTCTGTGGGATAACTCTTTCTAGAAAATATCCTCCTCCCTGAGGCTGTCGCAGCGGCTGACCAATATGTTGTAAGGAAGACGCATAAGCCGCAGAGCGATACCCGACATGACAGGCACTAACGTTCGCCATTAAGTGTCACTTTCAACGGTCGAGGAAGAGTATCGACGAATCATGTCAGCGACACGACTAACAGCGGAATCTGGCATGTCTTCGAACACGGGCACACAAAGGCTTGCGTCATAGACGGACTCGGTGTTGGGTAGAGCCAAAGTTGCGAAGTCTTTGAAGAGCCTCATCGTGTGCAATGGACGAAAATAGCGTTTCGTTTGAATACCTGCGTCGGCGAACTTTTGCTGTAACGCTCCGACGTCGCAATTGACGCGTATGCAAATGTCCTTGTAGGTAGACCGATCCGCATCTCGGACGTGTTGCCATACGACTTCCTCGGCAAGCTCGTCTTTGTACGCGTCGCGGATCGCCCTACGACGAAGAATGCTTTCTTCGATCTTCGGCAGCGTCAAAGTACCAAGTGCAGCGTGCAACTCGGACAGCTTTGCGTTGAGACCGACAACTCGTGACTCGTAGTCGATCTTGAACCCATGACCGCGGAAACACTGCAATTTTTCGGCCAGCCAATCATGGCCAGTTGCAACCAACCCACCCTCAGCAGTCGTAACGACTTTGGTCCCACTGAGACTGAAAACCTCAGCATCGCCAAAAACACCAACCTTCGTACCGTTGTACGACGAGCCATATGCATGCGCTGAGTCGAAGATCAGAAATTGCCCGCTTGCCTTTGCCATGTCTTCCAGGGCACCGACGTCACAAGGATTGCCAAAGTATGGGTAGCGACAATCACGCCTCTAACCCTGGCTTTGCTCATCGCATCGGCGAGCGAAGAAGGCGACATCGTCAAAGTTTGCAGATCAATGTCTACGAACACAGGCCGGAGTCTGTTCCATAAAGCCGCGTTGATTGTCGAATTGAAGGTAAACGTGGGCATGTAACAGGGGGCACCGTGTGGAAGATCCAATGCGCCCAGCACCATGGTCAAGCCGGCTTCGCCAGACGAACAACAAAGGACGTGCCAGCTTCTCAAATACCT
>JBBSGY010000150.1:0-6496 GCA_038253645.1 Acidimicrobiales bacterium | reverse complement strand
GGCCTTGGGAACGGTGCCGATAAGTAGGGCGACCTGTTCCATTCAGATACACCACAAGCTCGAGGTGCCCCCAGTGTCCCTGTTCCGGACTCAAAAGCGCAGATCAACCGGCCGAATCCGGGATCAACGCGGCGCAGCTTTGGTCGAGTCGGCAATTATCATCATGCCGCTGTGCATCATCCTGTTCGGGATAGTCGAGTTCGGGTTCGTCTTTAAGGACTCACTCACCCTTTCTTCCGCAACACGCGCCGGCGCACGAACCGCATCAGCGGCGACAAAGTCGACCGGAATGATGACTGCGGCATCAGGAGCAGCGGAAAAAGCTGCGAGCGCCGCTAAATTCCAAAATGGTGACTCCATGCTCATCTACAAAGCGGACGACACTACGGGCCTGCCTCCCACCACCTGCTCCTCCGTTACGAACTGCGTGAAATACACATTCGCAAGCGGCGTGTGGGGCTCCGGCAACGGCGACTGGCCGGCGGCGGAGCAACAGGCCTGCCTCGGCGGTCAGATTGACAGCGTCGGTGTGGTCATGAACCTGAAGCACCAGAGCATCACCGGATTCTTTCCCTTCGTGAACAACATGAAGCTGCAAGAGCGAACCGTCATGCGCCTCGAGCCCGACACCGAACAGTGTCCGTAAGAAAGCATCACCAGAGGTTTCCGAACTACGGCCCGACTTCGGTGATTTGCCAGGAAGACGCTCGTTAGAGGCCAAATACGGCGTCACATAGGCCCTCAAGCAATTCGGTCTGGACTCCGACAATTAGGACAGATACTACTGGTGGTTCAGCAACTTCAGGGAAGAGCATGCGCAAAAACATTGACAGCCTCACTTCTGCCGAATGGGACGACGTCGTTGCAGGCCTGAACGACATGAAGTCGAGTGGTGCGTACGACGCATTCACACGTCGTCATATGGACGCAATGATGCAACTCACGCGCCTTCCAGGTGAGACGAACACGCAACGAAATGTTGCGCACCGCGGCCCGGCATTTCTACCGTGGCACCGCAAGTCTCTACTCGAGTTCGAAGCCGCTCTCGGTGTTTCGCTTCCGTACTGGAATTGGGAGACAAACGGAACGAACTGGCGTAACGCCGGCATCTGGTCACAAGTCGGCGGCAATGGACAAGGCAGCGCTATCACCGCCGGACCATTCGCTGACTGGACGTCCATCATCTACGACAACGGGAGTTACGTGCCTCGCGATGGCATTATCCGTAACTGGAACTCCGGCGGCTCTATCAATCGTGTTTCTGTATTTCTGAGAACGTACGATGTTGCTCCGTGGAGTGAAAACGTCAGCACGTCACAAAGCTTTCGTCAGCGGCTCGAGTCTGCGCACAACAACGTTCACAACCTCGTCGGCGGCGATATGGCCTCCGGAACATCGCCCAACGACCCTGTCTTCTGGTTCAACCACTGCAATGTCGAGCGCATCTTTTGGCGCTGGCAGGCCCGCAACGGCTACAGCAACTTTGCTCCCGGCAGCGGCGGGCCCACCGGGCATAACCGCAACGACATCATGCAGCGACTCAACACCGCAGTAACCATCAACTCCGTTCTTGACGCCCGCCGGTTGGGCGTTACCTACGACACTCTGGGATAGGCACATGACACCAAGAAATCACCACCGACTCTCGAATATGGGGCGCCGCCGCTTCTTGAAGATCATGGCGGGAGCGGTAGCCGGAGCAGGCGTTGTTGCTTTCGGTATCGAGCAGGCCCAAAACGCCAACGCGGCCGGTCACGGCACGCAGTCGCTTGATTCGTTCCGATACAAAGGCAAGTCACTCGACATGATGGGAAACACCTCTTACGAGATGCTGCACATCAACGGTCAGGCGATGCCGGATCACGTATTCAACAAGACAGCTGCCGGCTACACCTCGCACATGTTGCCGTTCGAGAACTTCTCGTCACGCCGTGAGTTGGCCAAGAAACTGGTCGACGGTGATGGAACGCTTTACATCCTTACGCCCGGCGACCACCCGATGTAACTCCGAAGCCAACCTTAGGGTCCACGTCGACCCTACGGGTCCCTAACTTCCGTTAAGCCAGTCGGGCATTGCGATAAGCAATGCCTTGATTGCTTCGGTTGCGATGTTGAGTGGCGGTACAAGCCGGATCACATTGCGACCGGTGGCGTTGATAAGGAAGCCGTCTTGCTGGGCGAGCTTTTGAACGTCGAATGCGACCGGTTCATTGAGAACAATGCCGAGCATCAAACCGCGCCCGCGCACTTCCTGGATCATCGGATGCCGCCATCCTCGTATCTCGCCGGTAATAAGGTCTCCGCTCGCGTTGACGTGTGCCAGCAGGCCGTCGTGTTCGATCGTTTCGATAACTGCGAGAGCGGCCGCAGAGACAATCGCTCCGCCTCCGAAAGTGGAGGCGTGCTGGCCTGGTTGCATCAGTGTTGCCGCCTTCCCCAGACCAATGCACGCCCCTATCGGTAGCCCCGCACCAAGACCTTTTGCGACCGTAATGATGTCGGGGTCATCAATCTCGGTTGTGTGAGCAAACCATGCACCAGTGCGGCCGATGCCGGTCTGCACCTCATCGATAACGAGCAATGCGCCGGCCTTGCGTGTCAGCTCACGTGCAGCGCGCAAATATCCTTCGGGCGCCGGAACAACACCACCTTCGCCTTGAATCGGCTCCAAGAAGAGTGCTGCAGTGCGGTCGTCGATCGCGTCTTCCAGCGCTTCGACGTCGCCGAATGGAATATGTTGCACCGCTTCGACCAACGGCTCGAAGCCTTCGTGCTTAGCCGGCTGGCCGGTCAACGAAAGGGAAGCCATGGTTCGGCCATGAAATGCGTTATCCGTGCTCACGATTTTCAGACGCCCAGTGCGCCGCGCGATCTTGAATGCAGTTTCGTTTGCTTCTGCGCCCGAATTGCAAAAGAACACACGACCGGATTTTCCGATCAAACGCAGTAATTGCTCTGCGAGTAAAAGGTTCGGCTCGTTGACGTAGAGGTTCGAGACGTGCCCAAGCGTCGCCAGCTGCGACACAATCGCCTCAACGAGCGCCGGATGCGCGTGGCCGAGTGCGTTGGTCGCGAGACCCGACACGAAGTCGATATATTCATTGCCATCGGCATCCCAAACATGCGCACCCTCGCCGCGAACCAACGTCAGTGAAGGTGTTGCGTAGGTGGGCATCACTGAGTTCGACCAGCGCTCGATCATCTTCTCGTTGCTCATCGGTATGTGACCTTTGTTCCTATCGGTGAGCCATTCAGCGCTTCGTGAACGATGTGCGGAACGCGCCCATCGATTACGTGTGCAGTTCGGGCGCCGTCTTTCAGCGCTGCAACACAGGCTTCCATTTTTGGGATCATCCCCTCAGACAATGTTGGAATCATCTCGAGAAGTTGGTCAGCGGTCAGGGTGTCGATCAAGCGATCTGTACTTGGCCAATTGGCGTAAAGGCCTGCCACATCGGTGAGCACGAGGAGCCGGTCTGCCTTCAGCGCCCCGGCAATCGAGCCCGCTGCACAATCCGCATTGATGTTGTACACGTCGCCATTTTCTCCGGGACCGAGGCTCGAGATCACCGGCGCAAGACCGTTGTCCATGAGCAACCTCAAGAATTGAACGTTTACACGCTCGATATCACCGACGAGTCCGAGGTCGGTCTCGACTCCACCGACGACAACAGCGCGACGGGTCATGACAAACAGATGTGCATCTTCGCCCGACAAACCGACCGCAATCGGGCTGATTTTGTTGATCTCATTTACGATCTCGCGCTGAACCTTGCCTGTCAGCACCATTCGAGCGATGTCACGTACTTCTTCAGTGGTCACGCGATGGCCACCACGAAACTCAGAAACAACGTCAAGACGGCCGAGCATTTCCGAAACTTGTGGGCCGCCGCCATGAACAAGCACGACTCGCTTGCCAGACTCATGCAGCTGCACGATGTCCTCTGCGAAAGCACTCTCGAGTTCGCTGTTGTTCATTGCGTTGCCGCCGAGCTTGATGACGATCGTTTCGCCGTTCACGGAGCAACTCCTGTCAACGGCAAGCCGAGTTCTTCTGGTACTCCAAGTGCAACGTTCGCTGATTGAATCGCATTGCCTGCCGCTCCTTTTGTGAGGTTGTCGATCGCGCAAACAGCGATTAGGCGGCGCGTTGACTCATCGAGGGCAACCTGAATCTGAGCGCAGTTGGAGCCGACCGTGGCCGAAGTCGCCGGCCACTGACCAACGGGCAACAATGTGACGAACATCTCGGTCGCGAATGCGTCTTCATATGCATCGCGAATATCGTCGTACGTCACACCTTCCAAAATGTGCGCATTACATGTCGCAAGAATCCCACGCGACATCGGCGCCACCATCGGCGTGAACGAAACCGCCACCGGGGCGCCGAGCAACCCTGAAAGGTTCTGGCGAATCTCCGGCGAGTGACGATGCACCCCACCGACACCGTACGCATGAATCGAACCCATCAATTCGCTACCGAGCGTCGATCGCTTTGCGGACCGGCCTGCGCCGGAACTTCCGGAGGCAGCGACGACAATGACGTCGGGTTCACATAGGCCGTTTGTCATTGCGGGCATCATCGCGAGCGTTGATGCCGTCGGAAAGCAGCCTGGCGTTGCGATTCGCCGTACCCCTTTGAGCACTTCACGCGCGCCCGGCATTTCGGGAAAACCATATGGCCAAACTCCTGCATACGGTGTGTCGTAGAAATTGTTCCAGTCAGCGGGATCGGAGAGGCGAAAGTCAGCTCCCAAATCAACGACGAGCGTCTCATTCGGCAGTTGTTCGGCAAGCAAGGGCGCCTTCCCATGGGCGAGTGCAATGAACACGATGTCATTGCGACTCAGACGTTTTGCGTCCGTCTCTTCGAGCACGCGTGACGCAAGCAACGGTAGATGCGGGTGGTGAGCACCCAGTGAGTCTCCGGCGCTCGACCCGGCTGTAATCGTTCCGATTTCGAATGCGGGATGCGCGGAAAGCAAACGAAGTAGTTCTCCGCCGACATATCCACTGGCACCCACGACTGCAGCCTTCAAGAGAGTTCCAACACATTTAGTTCGCGCACGAGAGGCACGACCTGGAGTGCCTCATGCCCGGGGAAAGCAAAACGCTCGCCAACGGGCTGCATGCCCGCACGTTCGTACAAACGCGGATCCCGCGAAACGAGTGCAAACTGTCGAGCGAACGAGTAAGCCGCAAGACGCATCGCGTGCGAGACGATTTCAAAAGCATGGCCTCGTCCGCGGTGTTCAGGGAGTACACCGACGCCGTACAACCAGGCAACGCGACCGTTTGGGTCTGCGCCGAAGACATCAACGAGTTTGCTGCCGAGGCGGCGCCACTGAACTACGGCCAGGCTTGCGCCCCCGATAAAAACCCCATCGTCCGCGTAGGCGGCAAAGTGGTTTGCGTGAGGGTCGAGCGGATACTGCTTGCGATCTTCCGAGAGCGCTGTTGCGCGGACATACCGTAGGTCAACCGGGTTGACCATCCGAATATCAAGGCGCGTTTGCGCTGCCGTCCCATTGAGCACTGAGCGACAGGATACACATATATTCGCGGTCTTGCATGACTATGCAGACACCAGCACGTCGGCTGCCTTCCCGTTGTGTGCACGTGGGTGCCAAGTGCGGACCTGAGTGCACACAACGGACACCCTCCGACGGCAAAGTGGCTACTAGCCGCCGCCGAATCCGCTCCCACCGCCGATGCTCACCGAATTTGCATTTACGGTTCCGTCAGCGCCTGTCGCGCCACGAACAGTCACCTGGTCTCCCACTTTGACGTCGCCTGCTGTGCCCGCAACAGACTTCGTCACCTTTGACCCGGGATTTGTTACGACCTTGACGATGTTGCCATCGGAGCCCGTTACGTAGATGTTCACGCCGTCGACGAGAGTCACTTGTCCCGACGTTGCCCCACCCGAACGGCCATTGCCGCCGCCAAAGTTGCTGTTTGTCCCAGCTCGGTCACCCTGAAACTGGCCACCATTTCTGCCGTTGGTTATCGCCGGCGCGGACGCGCCGTGACTCTTCTGCACGGCAATACCACCCCAGAATGCTCCGACCAGCAGTAGCAGCGTGACCAACATGCGCGACACGAACTTGCCATTGAACCGATGCCTGTCAGTCGCTGTCTTGAGAAAGTCGTAATCATCGGCCGGAATTTCGGGAATGGTTTGCGTTTCCTGCAATGTTGACATTCGACTCAATTCCTACTCGTAACGCAATGCGTCAATCGGGCGCAACGAGGCTGCGCGGTTAGCGGGGTAAAGACCAAAGAAGAGGCCGATTGCAACGGCAACTGCAAACGCGAGTGCAACCGAATAAGGCGCAACCACCGGCTGCACACCAACGATCTTGAACTGACTTCCGATGAGACCGGCTGCAATGCCCGCAACACCGCCGAGGACTGTGAGCATCACGGCTTCGGCCAGAAACTGTCCGACTATGTCGGCCCTGCGAGCACCGATCGCTTTGCGAATGCCGATTTC
>JBBSGY010000149.1:0-6505 GCA_038253645.1 Acidimicrobiales bacterium | reverse complement strand
TGGACGTTCTGCTGCATCAACTGTTTGCACGTCTTGGATGAACTGCGCACGCTGGAAAACGAGTTTTCGGATGTGCTTGTCGTCATCGGCGTTCATTCACCGAAATTCGACCACGAAAAAGATGCCACTGCACTAGCAAACGCAATCGAGCGCTACGACATTCGTCACCCGGTTCTCGATGACCCCGACTTGTCGACGTTCTATTCATACAACGCACGTGCATGGCCAACGCTCACTGTCATTGATCCCGAGGGTTACATAGTCGGCATGGTGTCGGGGGAAGGCCACGCGGAGGCGCTTCAAAGCGTGATCGAGCAATTGATTGCCGAACACGAGAAGAACGGAAACCTTCGTCGCGGCGAAAGTCCATACATTCCACAAGACCCACTCCACCCACAAGACAATGGCCAGACAGCGCTTCGCTTCCCGGCGAAGCTCATCGCGAACCACAGCGCGGGATTTTTTGTCACGTCTGCGGCGCAACATCAGGTCGTTGAGCTGGCCCAGGATGCCCGGACGATAGTGCGCCGCATTGGCAGCGGCGAACGCGGGCTAGTGGACGGCGACGCGGACACCGCTCAGCTCTGCGAACCGCACGGAATGTTGATGCTTCCAAGCGAGACTGCAAGAGAAGTTGGTTACGACATCGTCGTTGCCGACACGGTCAACCACAGTCTGCGCGGCCTCGAGTTGGACGGCACGGTTACGCGGGTTGCGGGCACCGGCAATCAGCAACATGGGCAGGTTCGAGTCGGGCGCCACGACGCCTTGCACACCGAACTCACGTCGCCGTGGGACCTCGCTTGGTACGACAATCTCGTCATAATCGCGATGGCCGGTAGCCATCAGCTTTGGTGGTTCGACCCGGTCACGGCAACCGTTGGCGTCTACGCGGGAACGCAAATGGAAACGCTGAAAGACGGCACTCTTCTGAACGCTGCACTTGCGCAACCGTCAGGTTTGAGTGTGAGCGGCGATCGCCTGTGGATTGCCGACAGCGAGACGTCCGCGTTGCGATGGATCGAAAATGATCAGATTCATACTGCAATCGGCCACGGCTTGTTCGACTTCGGTTTTGTCGACGGAGTTCGTGCCGACGCGCTCTTACAACACCCGCTCGGCGTATGTGCACTCAGCGACGGCTCCGTACTCGTCGCCGACACATACAATGGCGCGATTCGCCATTACGACCCCCGCGACGGGCGCCTCGAAACGATCGCGCAAGGTTTGGCTGAACCAAGCGATGTTTTCATCACGGCTGAAAACGATGTGTTGGTGGTCGAGTCAGCTGCACACCGCGTCACACAACTCGCTTCGGGCGTGATCCACCCGGAGCCGGACCTGGACCAACAGCCAACTGTCCTAGCGCCGGGCGAAGCCACGATCAACATTGATTTTCCAACGCCGGATGGGCAGAAGCTGGACGACACTTTTGGTCTTCCGGTTACGGTCGGCGTGACCTCTCGCCCCGAGTCGCTACTGCTCACGGGCCAGGGCACATCGAATGATCTGACACGCAGCGTCGTGGTTGGTTCGGACCACCCACAAGGAATCATTACCGTCACAGCGCAGATCGCCACATGCGATACCGAGGCCACGAACCCTGCGTGTCATTTGACACGGCGAACTTGGAACATTCCGGTTGACGTGTCAAATGCCGGCGAACATACGGTGACGCTGCTGGTTGAAGACAATTAGTTACAGCCATTCGGGTTTTGCGTCCACAATGTCGTCGGTGAAGTCGCGAATCCCTCGATCGGGTGTAACGCCGGTTCAGGAACAAACGAGAATGAATAACAGTGTTCGATCGCATCCGCGAGCCATGGTTCGGGTGAGCCGTCAATAAGCACGGCGGAGAATCGCTGCGCGCGAATTGCTGCGATATAGCTCTCGTGGAGACGGTTGATGGCTCTCGCGTTGTGCGCGCGATCAATGTCGATTGCACCACCGAAATGCCCATGAGATGGTTTGCCCGCCATCACCGCATACGTCGGATGACTCATGACGAGAACGTCGCCCGGCGCGTTGCGCAGAAATGCGATGAGCTGCTTTCCTGCACTCTGCCGTTGCTGATGAGGCAAGTGATCACCGGGACTGTAAGCAAGCATCGCAAATGTCCCGATGACCAACGCAAAAGCCAACGTGGCTCGCCATGTCGCTTGTTGGAGGGCCACCGCAAACAAGAGACCGGCGCAAAGCGCAAGTGCGGCACACGCAGGCATCAATACATTGGTAAACGCTCCATCGTGAAGGCGCGAGAGCCACGCGCCGATGAGCATTCCGCTCAAAGCTGTCGCTATCACACCCGTGTTCCAACTCCCCCGCTTCACATAACGTGCGGAGGTAGCGGCAAGTCCGAGGACGAGCAGATACGGGCGTAGATCGACGGTCAGATAATCTGTCGCGGGAACGCCACGACCACCATGCTCACGAAGTTGATCCCAAACCCAGTAGTCGAACCATCCGTTGGTCGTTGTACTGAGTACGAGCGTCAATCCACCGACTATGGCGACAACGATCGCGACAAAGAGAGCGCCGAAGCGAGGCCGCCTCATTAAGAGGTACCCGGCGAGGGGCAAAGCAACGACAATCGCCGTCTGTTTGGTGAGAATCGCAAGCGAAGTCACACAGGCTGCAATCGCAATTCGTTTCCATGAGTCGCGTGCGTCAAAGAGCGCATAGACCGCGAGCACCGTGAAACACAAGAACAACGAGTCGGATTTACCGACGTCGAACCATCCACCGACAAGTGAATACGAAGCCGCGTACAGACCCGACGCGACGAGACCACCGGTTTTGCTACGCGTTGCCCGCACGACGATCATGTACAACACAGCGAATGTGCCAAACGTTGCAAGCAACGAGACCAGCCGTCCGCTGAAGAAGCCATAGCCTGCGAATGCTGAGACTATGCGGGTGACCCACGGGAATACCGGCGGATATGGAAACGGAATGAAATCAACACTTGGCGCTACGTACAGCGAATGTCCGGCGCCGGCGCGACGAACGTGTTCGACCAGCCCACTTTCCAGCCAGTCGAGTTCGTACGGATACCGGAGCCGGGCGATCGCGATGACCGTGAACGAAACGATTGCCGCACACGAGCACGCGCCGACTAACAGGCTGAGTACTGCGTGGACGCGGCGTGAGGTCAAGAACGTCGAAGCGGTCCGCAGTCGAGGGCGTCTTCGCACGAGCACGCACGACTGCCCGCTATGTTGGGCAGTGCCTTTTCGATGATCTTGCGGGTGACTTCCACATTTGCGCTCAACATTGCAAAGACGTCATTCATCTCGACCGGCTTGATGCCTTGGACACCTTCGAGGCCGACATCGTAGTCAGTGATGAGTGCCAATCCGGAATAACAAATGCCGAGTTCACGTGCGAGCGCTGCCTCAGGGTATTGCGTCATGTTCACGACTTGCCAACCAGCCGACCGGTACCAATTCGACTCGGCGCGCGTCGAAAATCGCGGACCTTGAACAACGACAACAGTCGCAGCGTCATGGACGGTGACTCCAACAGATCGCGCAGCGTCTGCCATAACTTCCCGCAGCTCAGGACAGTATGGGTCTGCAAGCGAAACGTGTCCGGGAATCGGCCCGTCAAAGAATGTGTCGCGACGTCCCGATGTGCGATCGACAAGTTGGTCGAGAATCACGACATCGCCAGGTTTTATGTTCGGGTCGAGCGAACCGGCCGCGCACGGGCCGAGAAGCCGGGTTACACCAAGCTCTCGCATGGCCCAAAGGTTCGCCCGGAAGTTGACCATATGCGCCGGAAAGCGGTGATCAGCTCCGTGACGCGGCAGGAACGCAACTCGACGGCCGCCGGCTGTCCCAATCGCCACAGGCCCCGACGGCGAACCGTAGGGCGTCTCCGCCTGGACTTCGGCCACGTCCTGGAGAAATGAATAGAACCCAGAACCACCGAACACACCTATCTCTGCTGTTTGCCAAGTCACGTCATCGAACCTATTACGTTGGCGCACGTGCGTGTGCTTGTGACTGGTGGTGCAGGATTCATAGGGTCTCACATCATCGACGAGCTGGTTTCGCTCGGTCACGAAGTGATCAACGTCGATGTAATGAGTGCCGATGCCCACAAAAAGGGGGCGTGGCCGGGTTACCTGAATCCCGAAGCCGATCACCGCTTCGTCGATGTTCGCAACCTTCCGGAGATGCTCAGAGCGGTCGAAGATGTCGATGCCGTGTGTCATCAGGCGGGACGAGTAGGTCTGGGCGTCGATTTCAACGACGTCGCGAGTTACGTCTCACACAATGACGTGGGCATGTCTTCGCTACTCGAAGCAATGTGGCGCACCAAGTTCGAAGGGCGCCTGGTACTCGCGAGCAGCATGGTTGTATACGGCGAAGGAAAATATTCCTGCGAACAACACGGAACCGTCGCGCCAGGTCCACGAGTCGTCACCGATCTTGAACAGAGGAAGTTCGAGCCGCCATGCCCGAAATGTGGCATGTCACTCGCTTGGAGGCTGATCAGTGAGGAGGCCGCGCTCGACCCGCGCAACGTTTACGCGGCGACCAAATTGCATCAAGAACATCTCACATTTGCATATTCGCGCGAAGCGAAAGTGCCGGTCACGGCGCTCCGTTATCACAACGTTTACGGGCCGCGAATGCCACGCAACACTCCTTACGCAGGAGTCGCAAGTATGTTCCGTAGCGCCCTCGCCACAGGCAAGCCGCCGCGCGTCTACGAGGATGGTGGACAAATGCGCGACTTCGTTCACGTACGAGATGTCGCACACGCAAATGTCCTCGCGCTCACTAATGATGAGCCGAGCGTTGGCTCGTTCAATGTCTGCAGCGGACAACCAACATCAATATTCGAAATGGCGGCCACACTTTGTAAGCACACGCCTGGAGCGAGCGATCAACCGATCGTCACCGGGGAATATCGCCTCGGTGACGTTCGGCACATAGTGGCCCTCGGGCACAAGGCGCGAACTCAACTCGGCTACATCGCGAACATATCCTTTGACGAGGGAATGGCAGAGTTTGCACAAGCAGAATTGAGGAACAGCTTGTGAGAAGTGTTTGCGTGATTATGCCTGCGCTCAATGAAGAAGACGCACTGCCCGTTGCATTGGCAAACAAGCCCGAAGACATTCGTGTGATCGTGATCGACAACGGATCTACCGATGACACTTCAATGATCGCAAAGCAAAACGGTGCCGAAGTCATAGCTGAGCCGGAGCGTGGATTTGGTGCTGCGTGCAAGGCCGGGCTCGACGCAGCAGGTGACGCCGAGATTGTCGTCTACATGGACGCCGACGGAACATGCTTGTGGGGGGACCTTGATTCGCTGATCGAGCCGATTTTGCGCAACGAAGCCGACATCGTGCTTGGCAACCGCCCCGCAGAATTGCGCGAGCCGGGATCGATGCCATTGCATGTAGCGCTCGCGAACCGATGGTTGGCGACGCTTTGCAACCGAATTGCTCAAACCACAGTGTCTGACATTCCTCCATACCGTGCGATTCGTCGCAGTTCGCTTCTGCAGCTCGACTTGCAGGATCGAAGTTATGGTTGGCCGCTCGAGATGGTCATCCGGGCGGGGCAGTCCAATTTGCGTGTCGCAGAGCGACCCGTGCGCTACGGCATCCGCACGGGCACCAGCAAAGTTACCGGAACGTGGAGCGGAACAATAAAAGCGGCGTCACGTATGTCGCAGGTTCTTTGGAGCTACCGGCTCTGGAGTTACCGGCTCTGGAGTTACCGGCGTTGAACGAAACTGCCGTTGCCTTGATCGCGAAAGTCCCCGAACCAGGCAAAGCAAAGACGCGTTTTTCACCGCCGTGTACTCCGCACGAGGCTGCGGACTTTGCTCGAGCCTTCCTACTTGACTGCGCTGCTGTCGTGACCAGCGCCTCGGTCGATTGCGACGCTTGGTGCGCCTATCTCGGCGAACCGGATGCAATGCAGACACTCGTCGGCAATGATTTCAGACTGCTCGAACAGCGCGGCAACAACCTCGACGATCGGCTCGCACATGTTGCTGACGATCTGTTCGCAATGGGATACGAGCGCGTTGTGTTGCTCGGTGCGGACTGCCCGACCGTCGATGTTCCCTACTTGGTTTCTGCACTCGAGCTGCTCGATGACAACGACGTCGTGCTTGGTCCCGCGAACGACGGTGGATACGTATTACTCGCACAACGAGTATGCGAACCGTCGCTGTATGCGGGAATCCAGATGAGCACTTCCAGCGTTGCTGAAGAAACAATCGAACGCGCCGACGCGTTGGATCTCCGCTACGAGTTGCTTCACACTTTGCACGACCTCGACACCGTGGACGAGCTGCTCGATGCATTTTCAGACGGCCAGCTTGATCACGCGACAAACACGTTAAACGTCATGCGAAACATGAACCTTGCGCCTACGCAATGAAATTGCGAGACGCTTATCTGCGAACCTCGTGGCTGCGAAAGATAGGACTGCTATCCCCCAGACAACGCCGAGGACCGTGAGAACCGCAGTTG
>JBBSGY010000148.1:0-6520 GCA_038253645.1 Acidimicrobiales bacterium | reverse complement strand
CTACAAATCATTCGAGCGGATTTGTGAACTTGCTAGCGGAACAGTCATTGCTCCTGGTCAGATAATCCCTTGGCTCAATAAATCAGACATCGAAAGAATTGTCTTTGATGGCGGGTCGAGGGTTATCGAAGTCGGGCGCAAAAGGCTGTTCACAGGAGCGCTGCGCCGGGCAATAGAAATCCGTGACCGTCATTGCCAAGATGAATCAATCTGTGAAGAGCCGGCAAGTAGGTGTGACGTTGATCACACCACAGCGTTCAGCCGTGGTGGCGGGACCAACCAAACGAATGGACGCCTCATGTGCGGCACACATAACCGTGCAAAGGGTTCCGGGCCTCCATAGGAGAGGGGTGGCCGGCTCGGTTGATTGCACCGACCGCGTCTAACCTCCTGTTCATGGAAGGCAACCAGGTCCGCAGGACCTTTTTGAAGTTTTTTGAGAACAAGGGGCACGTTATCGTGCCTTCCGAGGGGCTTATTCCGCATCACCCCTTGGCGCCGTTATTTACCAACGCAGGAATGGTGCAATTCATCCCGTACCTTCTCGGCGAAGAAACGCCACCGTACAAACGAGCTGCAAGTGCGCAGAAGTGTGTGCGAATCAAGGGCAAGCACGATGACATCGACCAAATCGGCCGTACGACGCGTCACGGCACGTTCTTCGAGATGCTCGGCAACTTCAGCTTTGGCGACTACTTCAAAGAGCAGGCGATCAAGTTCCATTGGGAACTGTTCACCGAGGTCTACAAAATGGACGGTGATCGCATCTGGGTCACCGTTCACACCGAAGACGACGAGGCTGCCGACATCTGGCACGACATGATTGGCATCCCAAAAGAGCGAATTCAACGCACGCCTGACGACAACTTTTGGGAAATGAGTGATACGGGTCCATGCGGTCCGTCGTCGGAGATGTTTATCGACCGTGGTGAGAAATTCGGTGAATACGGTGGCCCGATGGGGGGCGGCGAAGATCGTTACCTCGAATTCGCGAACATCGTTTTCACAGGCTATGACCGCCAGGCCGACGGTTCGCTTATTGACCTTCCAAGCCAGAACATCGATCAAGGTTCGGGTTTCGAACGCATCGCGGCGATCGTGCAAGGTGTCGACTCGGTCTGGGACACCGACATCTTCCGTCCTGTGATTGCGGGTGCAGAGTCGGTTAGCGGCGCTCCGTATGGGAGAGACGACGAGGTCGACGTATCGCTGCGCATCATGGCCGACCACAGTCGTTCGATGACGTTTCTCGTCAGTGACGGAGTGTTCCCTTCAAACGAAGACCGCGGTTATGTGTTGCGCCGCCTGGTGCGACGCATGTTGCGTCACGCGAGCAAAGTCGGTGCAGCCGGCGGGGTGGCAAAGCACATGGTTTCATCGGTTGTCGACATCATGGGGGCCGCGTATCCAGACCTCGTGAAGAACAAAGACGTGATTGCCGACGTCCTTGACCGCGAAGAGCATCGCTTTCGTCAGACGTTGCAAGCGGGCTCCAACCTGTTGGAGCAGGCGATTGCGAAGACAGACGTCATCTCCGGCGATGATGCCTTCAAGTTGCACGACACTTTTGGTTTTCCGATCGAGTTAACGCGTGAGATTGCCCTTGAACGAGGCAAGGGAGTTGACGAGGAAGGCTTCCGAACTGCCATGGAACGTCAGCGCCGACTTGCCCGCGAGCGCGCAAAGGGCATTGATACTCGAGGAGTTTCGGTCGACGCATATCGCGAGGTTCTCGACGTAAACGGACCGACCGAGTCTCTTGCGTATCAATGCAATGAAGTCGACGCAGAAGTTGTAGCTGTGTTGCAAGTTCCCGAGTCGAAAAACTTCGAGATCTTCTTGAAGTCATCGCCTTTCTACGCGGAGCAAGGTGGGCAGGTTGGCGATACAGGACGCATAACCACCGAGACCGGCGTTGCAAACGTGCTCGACACCACTTGGGCTCTGCCGGGTCTGGTGCGTCACGTTGCGAACGTTTACGACGGCCATATCGAAGCCGGTCAAGTTGCGCACGCGTCGATTGACACCGAACGCCGCGCTGCCATCCGTCGCAACCATACCGGCACTCACATATTGCACTGGGCACTTCGAGAAGTGCTTGGTAATCATGTCAAGCAAGCCGGTTCGTTGGTCGCGCCTGATCGTTTGCGTTTCGACTTCAGCCACTTCACAGCAATGACGTCGAATGAAATAGCGGAGGTCGAGCGCATTGCGAACGAAGAGATTCTGACCGACGACGAAGTGGAAATCGTCCACCTCACAAAGCAAGAAGCGCTGGATCAAGGCGCGGTAGCGTTCTTCGGCGAGAAGTACGGCGATGATGTGCGCATGCTTCGCGCAGGCAAGAAGTCACTTGAACTTTGCGGTGGAACGCATGTCGACGCGCTGGGCAAGATCGGCCCGATCAAGATTACGAGTGAAGGCTCTGTCGGTTCCAACTTGCGTCGCATCGAAGCGGTAACGGGAACCGGTGCGTTCGAATACATCCGTAGCGAAGAGAACATCCTCGCTGCGGCCGCGCGTTCTCTTAAGACAAAGCCTGAGGAACTTACGGAGGCAATCGAGCGCGCCCTCGTCCGGCAAAAAGAACTCGACGCTGAAGTGAAGTCGTTGCGCGCCCAAGTGCGGCGAGCAGCATCGGCAAGTTTGATTGCGTCGGCCGAGAACGGCGCCGTTATTGCTCGGGTCGATGACACTCCGGCGAATGAGTTGCGTGAAATGGCACTTGACCTTCGTAGCCACGACGCTGTCAACGTTGTGGTGCTCATCGGAACGCCTGACGGATCGAGCGTGTCGCTCGTCGCGGCAACGCGCAAGGGGTCGGGTCTCGACGCAGGAGTGTTGATCGCCGACGCTGCCCGGGCTGTAGGTGGCGGCGGGGGCAAAGGCGGCGACCTCGCGATGGCCGGCGGCCGCAACGCCTCTGCGATCGACGAAGCGCTCGATCTAGCAAGATCAGCGCTCAGGCCCAAAACCGCCGGTGGATGACCGAGCCACGCCGTGAGAGCTCTCGGGATTGATCTCGGCAGTAAAAGAATCGGACTCGCGATCAGTGATTCTCTAGGGGTGCTTGCCACTCCATACGGGTTGATCGAGCGTTCAGGCAAGCACCGTGATGACCATTGCAAGATTGCTGAGCTGGTCGAAGAAGAGGGAGTCGGCTGCGTCGTGGTCGGTATGCCGATCGATTTGCGGGGCAAAGTAGCCGTCGCTGCGAAGAATGCCGCCGCGGAAGTGGCAGAGCTGGCTACCGTCGTGCCTGTGCCGGTGAACACCTTTGACGAGCGGATGACCACAGCGCTGGCCGCAAAGCAGCTCAAGGGCATCAAAAACGTGAAAAAACGGATCGACGCGTCGGCGGCTGCCGTAATGCTTCAGGGCTGGCTCGACTCGCAGGCATGACCCCTCCCGCTTCCCGTCCACCACCTCCTCCCCCTCGTCGAGATCGCCATCCCCGCGGCCGGGACGAGTTCGACGACGACTTCGATCCCTACGGAGACATTTTCGAAGAAGAAGAGGAAATATCGAACATCGCCAAAGTTCGCTCGATCGCCACGCCTCTGCGCGCAGGCATTGTCGGCGGCCTATTGGTCACACTCCTTTTGTGGGCCGGTGTAAGTCGTCAATTCGATCCGGCGGGTAACCCGGGCGGAGAAGTAGTAGTTCAAATTCCGGACGGCACCACGACCTCCGGAATCGCAACACTCCTTCAAACAAAACAGGTTGTGCCCAACGCTCTGGCTTTCAAGGCATGGGTAAAGTTCAAGAAGGGCAACGCGTTTCAAGCCGGGGAGTACACATTTCACCTGAACTCGAGTGCGGGTCAAGCACTCGCCGTGTTGCAGAGCGGACCCGACACGAGCGTGGACCGCATCACGATTCCCGAAGGGTATCGACTCAAGCAGATCTCCGAAACCGTCGGCCGATTGCCGGGGATGTCCGCGGAGAAATTCCTCGAAATTGCAGACTCGGGTGAAGTGCGTTCGAGTTTCGAGCCATCGGGAACGAAAAACCTCGAGGGTTTCTTATTTCCTGACACGTACTTGATTTCATCCTCAGATGACGAAAAGACGGTTTTGCAACGCATGGTCAATCAGTTCGACACCGTTGCCCGAACGACCGGACTCGCGCAATCAGCCCGCGCTATTCAACATTCTCCTTATGACACCCTGATCATCGCTTCGATGATCGAGTCCGAGGCAAAGGTTCAAGGCGACCGTGCCAAAATTTCGCAGGTGATCGAAAACCGCCTCGCACAGAACATGCCGCTGCAGATCGATGCGACGGTTCTCTATGCACTTCACAACGACCGCCAGGTGCTGTCGAGCAAAGACCTGAAGATCAATGATCCATCCAATACATACTTGAACAAAGGGCTGCCACCTGCTCCGATTTCGAATCCCGGCCGCGCCTCGATCACGGCAGCGTTGCAGCCCGAGACGGGATCGTGGCTGTACTACGTCGTGGCTGATGCAAGTGGCGCACATGCATTCGCGACAACGGGCGAAGAGCACGAAAAGAATGTCGAAGCAGCACGGAAGAAAGGCCTTCTCGGCTGAGTATGGACATGTGGCCGAGCGGGAGCACGAAACTGGCAGGCGTCATGGGTTATCCCGTGCGGCATTCACGCTCGCCCGCGATGCATAACGCTGCGTACCGGGCCCTTGGAATCGACGCTGTTTATGTCGCCATGCCCGTGCTCACGGAAAACGTCGAGGTTGCTGTGCGTTCGATTAGCGCTCTCGACATGCTTGGCGTCTCGGTGACTACTCCGCTCAAGTCTGCGGTTATTTCATTTCTCGATGAGTTGACGTTCGGCGCGAGTCGCCTCGGCGCGGTCAACTGCATCGCGAACAGTGACGGCCGCCTGATCGGGCATAACACTGACGGTGCTGGATTCGTTGCATCACTCATTGACAGCGGCTTTGACCCCGCCGATAAGCGTGTCGTGCTGTTCGGCGCGGGTGGTTCCGCCCGCGCAGTGGCGGCAGCACTAGCCGATGCCGGAGTTTCGGATCTCGCTATCGTCAATCGAACGCAAACAAGTGCAAACGAAGCCGCTGCCCTCGCCGGCGACGCTGTTCGTGTCGGCGACCGAAGCGATGTTCGAAAAGCCGATATTGTGGTTAATGCAACGCCGATGGGAATGGAAGGTTCGTTTGATGATTTGCTTCCCCTCGAGCCGGAACTGCTGAGACCAGATCACGTAGTGGCAGACCTCGTGTATCACCCCGTCGACACACCGCTTCTTGTTGCAGCGCGTAAAGCCGGCGCAAAGACCGTCGACGGAACCGGCATGTTGCTACATCAGGCAGCCGAGCAGATTCGACTGTGGACACGCAAAGAGCCGCCGCTCGACGTCATGCGCCAGGCTCGGGACCAATTCCAGGCTCTGGACGAGCAGTAGTGCATTTGCTGCCGGCACTCGTTTGCGGCGCGCTCGGCTTCGTTGTAGGTGGATTTTTGCAGCCACTCGCACAGCGAACACCGATGCGTGAACGTATGGGGCTTCCTGCCTCGCACTGCATGTGTTGTGGAATTGCGATTTCGCGAACCCAAGCGTTCCCGTGGACAGCGCGCATTCTTCGAATCAATGAGTGTGCGACGTGCCGGCAAGCGTTGTGGACCACGACACCGTTCTTTGAGTTGGTATGCGCATTCGCGCTTGCGGCCGTCGCCGCCCGATTTGGCTGGGCGTGGGCACTTCCGGCATACCTGTTATTTGCGTACTCCGCGACGGCGATCTGCTACATCGACATGCGTCATCACATCATCCCCAACCGCATAGTCTACACGACGCTGTTTGCCTCAGTTGCCTTGCTGGGCATTGCTGCGATCGCCGATAACAGCGCAGACTCACTCGTTCGTGCGCTTATCGGAATGGTCGGTGCGTCGGGATTTTTTTTCATTGTCTGGTTCATCTACCCAAAGGGAATGGGTTACGGCGACGTTCGCCTGGCGCTGCTCATCGGTCTGTTCACCGGATGGATCGGAATCGGCAACGTCTTCTTGGGCGTGATGGCGGGCCTGCTGCTTGGAGCGGTTTCCGGACTTTTCTTCGTCGTGCTTCGTTTCGTGGGCATGAAAGACCCGATCCCATACGGACCATTCCTTATCGCCGGAGCGTTTGTTTCGATCTTCTTCGGCCCCACTTTCGCTCCGGTCCTCCTGCCGTAGTCTTTCACGGAGCCGGCTCGGAATGACGAGAGGCGCCGCCCGTTACAGTTGGCGCTCGTGCTCAGATTACTTACAGCAGGCGAATCTCACGGCAAAGGGCTGGTCGTCACCATCGAGGGTCTTCCCGCGGGCCTTCAGGTAACGGTTGAAATGATTGCTGACGAGCTGGCTCGCCGTCGACTTGGCTATGGCCGGGGTCCACGCCAGCGCTTCGAACGCGATGAGATCGAACTGCTCGGCGGCGTTCGCCACGGCAAGACTCTCGGGGGACCGGTTGCGATCACAATCGGCAACTCAGAGTGGTCCAAGTGGATCGATGAGATGTCGCCCGCGCCGGGGCAAT
>JBBSGY010000147.1:0-6532 GCA_038253645.1 Acidimicrobiales bacterium | reverse complement strand
TCACGTCGTTTGGTCGATGTAGATCGACAACACGAGTAACCGGCGCAGATCACACTGTCAACAGCGTCAAATCAGGGTCGGCTGAAATATCAGGGTCAGAAACCGGACGAAACACAGGAACGCCGCAGTGTCATGCCCGACGTAGAACACCCTGTTGTGGTTACCCACCCCATCAGCGGTCGCAAGTCACTCTTCATTGTGTCAATGACCATGAAAGAGATAATCGGGCTTGACGAGGACGAAGGCTCCAAGTTGGTTCTCCAACTTCTCGACCAAGCAACACAACCGGAGTTCATATACACACACAAATGGCGAGAAGGAGATCTCGTCGTGTGGAACAACCTTTCTGCCATACATACCCCAACCCCGTGCGACCGTGATGATGAGCGCAACGAGCGGCTGCTCTACCGTACGAATGTTGTGGGCGGTCCACTTGGCTGATATTACGGTCGTCGAGTCTGTTGTAACGCACGACATGTTGCGGAACTCGAAGGTTCCTGAGGTTGCCCGTGAAGCAATGTACCGGTTGGTAATTGGAACAGACGATGTGCCGTACGAACTACTCAAAGATGGTTTTCGAGCCATCTTTGCCGTTTCTGACAAACGGATTCGAGCATCGCTCTGCGCCACGATGTCCACCACAGTTGTAATGCGTGGTCCTCGTGTAGATGAAGTGATGGCTCTCGTGGATGTTCTGGTCGAACTCGATGGTCTCACTCGTGAACGTCCGAGACTCAAAGGCACTGAAGCCAAGCCAATCGTCACGGTGATGGGAAGTGGGAAGAAAGGCTTTCGTTCCCTCAACATCTCAACACCCAGCGCACTTCTGGCCAGTGCCGCTGGCGCTGCTGTTGCGAAGGTCGGTGCTAACTGCACATCTCGAATTACGAGTTCAATTGAGTTCATACGTGCGGCTGGTGTGAATGTGGATCTCAAGATTGATTCGATGGACCAAGTGCTTCAAGAAACCGGATTTGGATACTTCACCGGAGGCGAAGCAATGGCGCCGGGGTTCTTTGACACCTACAAAGGCACCTGCATTGCACCCCATGCATTGATGTTTGGTTGGCCTCTTCTTTCCCCGGTAGAAACCGACGCCATTCTCTATGGTCTGTCTCACCCGAAGGTTGACGTCGCCAGCGAGATCCTGTATCGGCTTGGAGCGCCGAATGCTCACGTCGTTGCAACTGACAGTGGGCATCGCACGATGTTCGACGAATGCCTTCCACTTGGAACCACCTCATGGTGTTCGACCGACGGCACAACTGTTTCGCACACCGAACATGACTTTGCGACCGAACTGCAATGCGAGCAACACGACCTTGAAGGGATAGCGGCACATGCAAACCCCGAAGACGATATAACGCTGACCTTGTATGTGCTACGTGGCGCGGGTTCCAGCGTGTATCACGACACCGTGGCATTGAACGCTGCTGCGATCTTAAAGGTGAGCGGTATCTGTGAAACGATCGACGATGGTTTCGTGCGCTGCAGTGAAGTGCTTCGCGAAGGCGGTGCATTCGAGAAGCTGATTGATGTGATCCGCGCTACCGGAGGCGATCCTCTGGTTCTGAACACTTATACATGAGCAACCGCTGGGTTCGTCTGTACCACTTAGGCACTGACGAAACATCAACCCGTCGTTGTCGTGAACTGCAAGCGGCGCTGACAATGGCAGAGACTCAGTGTCTTGATGCAGCTACGTGTGAGTTGCTTTGGCGAGCAAGCGGGCTTCGCACTGTACCGGCGGCCGAGGTGTTTGAGGGCTCGGAGTCGCTGGCGCAATTCGACGGCTCAATTGAACTGGGTCCGATTCTTGAGATCCTTGCAAACAAGACATCAGTTACGCCGCTCACGGTAGTGGACCCGATTGATGTTGTGTCGTCGAGTGGAAGTTATCGGTATGGTCGATGGAGTGAGTCCTTTGTTCTGGACTCACAAAACCCCGATCTCGGTTGGAGTTCGCAGAGTGCCACAACCGAACACAAACCGTGGCTCGTCTTTGATTGTTTACGCCAGTGGAATCTCGCAGCAATCGATTTAACGCCGCGCGATTACAACAAGAACCCAGACTTCACGAACTGTTTTCCAGAAAGCTTTGCGATCGACGTCAAGATTGATGACGAATGGGAAACCGTGTTGGAAGCAGACAAAGCCTCAACAACACTTTGCAACCAGTTGCCGCGTCAGTGGACGTTCAGCACCGAAGCACGCTTCGTACGTTTCAGAGTGACTCAAATGAACAAGCGCAGTAATGGTCGTTACGTGTGTCAATTGGCAGGCATACGGTTGTGGGGTAGACCAGGTGACGTAGCAGGTACCGTCGGTCTTTCGAGAGGTCGATGGGATGACACTGATTCACAAAGTGCACCGACGGCTATCCGCAAGGCAGGGTTGTTCTGGAGTGACAGCGATACTGTGGTGACAAGTTGGAATATCGATGCAAATGTTTCGTTACCTCCGAGAGCACTTCTTTCTGGAAACGCAAAATTCTTTGTACTCGAGGGTCGAATTGAAGTCCGCATGGGCGACAATGCACCGATCGAGCTGAAGAGTGGGGAGTGGTTCGGTCAATGGCCCGGAACCCCTGTCACCATCACAGCAACCGCGACGGCGATTTTGTTTGAAGTGCGCAGCCAAGCTGATAGCGCGGAGGCCTGGTGTCCGGTCACGTGATGGAAGCGTCACACAGAATCAAGAAGTATTTGAAGCAAGTTGAAATGCTTCTCGAATAATTGTGGTGCTGACTTGGCCACGTTTGCTTCATGTAAATGATTTGCAACCCAAGTCGTATGCACAAGCAAACGAGCCGCCATCAACGCGTCAAGAAGATCCGAATGCTCAAGATGGTTTGGTCGCACATCCTCGTACCCGCTCAGTAGCGCGTCACAGCGAGTTTGGTAATCATCACTGAGACGACAATCAACAAGTGCTACTGCAAGGTCATACAGGTATGGGCCCCAGCCACAACCATCAAAGTCGATAAGAAACATCGTAGATCCAGCCAACAAAACGTTGCTATGGAACGGATCACTATGAATCAAACCGAGTTCGGATGAATGTGCCTTCAGTTGCACAAGTGCTGCCGAGACTGCAGCGTAAGTCTGAGACAAGATGTTACGTTGATTGACGCTCAAAGCGGCCAACGCCTTTGGGTATGAAGCGCCAACGGCGTTTCCAGAAAACCCTTCGAGATCCCACGTCTTACGTCGAAATTCAGCTGGCGGTACAAAGGAGTCGCTAAGTGAGTGAATCTTCCCCAGTAGTTGGCCAAGCTGAGACAGCCGTACGGCAGACAGTGGTCTTTGTTCTTGCTGACCGTCTATCCATTTGAAGAGAACACATACGTAAGTGTTCGAATCCGACTCGACCAACAGTTGTGTTACGAGTTCACCTGACAGTGCCGGAATGGCATTAGGCACCGGCAGACCTTTGTTTCGTAACGTCGCAAGCCACTCGAGTTCTGACCTAACGGATGATTCGTCTTGATACCCAGGCCGGTGTACCCGTAGCGCGAACTTTTCGTGGGTTCCATGGGTGTCCTTTGCGTCAACTCGAAAGGTTGTATTCAATGAGTGGTGAACCATCTCTACGTTCTCAATCTGAACTCCCCATGACGGGCCCAGGCCGAATATGGCTTGTCGTAGTCGTTCAAGGCGCTCTCGAATTGGCGAGGTATCGAACGGAGCAGGTGCGGAAATCTCGGTCATGGGAATCTCCGCTGAGTTTGCCGTATCTGGGGTTGCTTGGCGAGCATTAGTTTTTATGGCATATGCAATGCGGGCGACACAGTCCGACATTCTCCCAACGAAGGGAAACCCTGAGGTGCAGTTTCTTGTAATCGGGCATGACGGTACTGACGCAGATGCCCCGGGCCGCCGCCAAGCGGTTAGACAACGTCACTTGTCACTTAGTACCACTTAGTACCGGCCTACACAGCGTTTGTCATCGACCTGTTCTCGAGGATGATCGTGGGCTGGTCGGTGTCAAAAGTCATGGACACGGCCTTTGTGCTCGACGCCCTGGAGATGGCGCTGATGGCTCGGGGTCATGTTGATGGTGTTGTTCATCATTCCGATCGAGGAAGCCAACTTAGGTTCAACCGGTCGTCGCAACATCGTCTTGTTGCACAGATCGTAGATGTTCATCGAGTGCCTCTGCGGGTGTCTTCCATCCCAGCGTTTTACGTGGCCGGGTGTTGAGTGCATTCGCAACGGCTTCGAGCTCTTCGGCTGACCAGCGCGACAAGTCGGTGCCCTTCGGAAAGTATTGACGCAGCAAACCGTTGGTGTTTTCGTTCGTGCCGCGTTGCCAGGGGCTTCGTGGATCTGCGAAGTAGACGGGAATGCCAGTCTCGACCTTGAATGCAACATGGGCAGAGAGTTCTTTGCCTCGATCCCATGTCACCGAGCGACGTAACTGTTCAGGCAAGGTCACCATTTGCGTCGCAAGCGCATTCTTCATGGTGATGGCGCCGTAGCCGGCAAGAGGCGGTCCGTTCTTGGTGCGAGGAGTGGAGCCGTAGCCCACCTCTCTGGGGAGATGAACCAGCATTGTGAACCGAGTGCTGCGTTCGACCAGCGTGCCGATCGCCGAGCGTTCGAGTCCGATGATCAAGTCCCCTTCCCAATGACCCGGCACTGCTCGATCTTCGACTTCGGCAGGTCGCTCGCTGATCATCACCTCAGGCGTGACGTGCGCCCATGTCTTTTGTTGGGTCCGAGCACGGGGAACGCGCAATGCTCGTCCAGTGCGCAGGCATGTCACCAGTTCGCGTTTGAGCGCACCACGGCTTTGCACATATAGGGCCTGGTATATGGCCTCGTGACTGATCTGCATGGACTCATCATCGGGGAAATCGAGCTTCAATCGATGAGATATCTGTTCTGGACTCCATGCCCTGACCCAGCGGCGATCCCCACGATGAGGCTTGTTCCTGCCCTTCCATGGAGTCTCGGGCGGTCCAGTCACCAGCGTTCCGTCCACGCTGCTGACCTGACCCGAAAGTCGATCTTGCACATAACGGCAAAGACGAGGATTGGTGACCAGCTTGGACGTCTTGAAGCGCTGCGCGACTAACTCTGCCTTCCACTGCGCCACCGAAGCCCGGTAGTCGAGCTTGGCGCCTCGGGTTGCTGCATTGCGACGCAGCTCGCGGGAGATCGTCGATGGGCACGACCCAGTGAACGCGCCATATCTCGAACGCCGTGGCCTTGAGCCTTCAAGATCGCAATCTCCTCGCGTTCGGCAAAGGACAAGTAGCGACCAGACGGTTCTGTGAGATTCATAGGTGGCATGCCGCCAGCGTGCCTGAACCACCTGCAGCCGACAGCAGGAGCGACGCCAACGGACTCTGCAGCCTTCTCGCTGGTGACACCAGTTGCAACAACTCGCCAGAACCTGCGCTCTATCTCCCTGCGATGCGCTGGTGCGCCTGGCGACTTCATCGGCGAACGACCCGTCAACGCGTTCATCCATCCAGCTGGTCTTCCCACAAACACCTCCATGATCAAGGTGTTGCGACGACCAGTTGAATTCACCCAATACACAGCCATCCGTTATGGCGAACGGCTCGACGCGGCGGGCATCGCCGCGTCAGTGGGAAGCAAAGGTGATTCATACGACGCCGTTGCTGAATCGACCATTGGTCTCTACAAGACCGAGCTGATCAGCCAGACACAAACGTGGCGTGACATCACGCATGTCGAAATGGAAACCGCAAGTTACGTCGAATGGTTCAACACCAAACGGCTGCACGGCTCTGCCGGTGACCTGAGTCCGGCGAACTTCGAGCTGAAGGCGGCGTCATGACCACCCATCTCGTCGATGCATATTGGAGCGTCAACTGCCGCGCATCCATTGATCCACGTGACCAACACTGGATGTGCCGCGGCCTGTGGGAATGGCCAGAAGACAACGGTGAACCATCAGGACAGCACACACGTTGCGTGTGTCCTTGTCATGACGGATTCGACCCGGAAACAGGCGAGCGGTAACATGTTCCTCGACGGCATCACCGCCGTCGAGGAACTACAAGCGATCGGGTCTCCAACGAACCCAGCGCAGTTCACACAGCTTACGAATTAGTTCCCGTCGCAGCCGTTTGCCGTGTGCTCGACCGTTGTCGTCAACACAGCCAAGCGATTGCATCCAAACGCTCATGTTGGTGGCAAAGATTGCTGCCCACATCCAGGCTTGGTTGGTTGGCTTGAAACCAGATGGGAGGTGACGCAGTGTCATGCCCAACTTGGTGTCTTTGATGCGCTCTTCAACAAGAGCACGCATGCGGAACCACGATTCGATCTCAACACAGTCCCAATTGAGGTTGGTGACAATGAAGCTGTAGGCATAGGGTCAGCCTCACTATCCAGAACCAGTCTGATCTGGTTGGTGTTGCCCGACATCCAGAATGGACACGGCGGCGACACTGTGATTGCGCATGTGCAAATAACCGTGTCGCCGCTCGTGAACAGACTGTCGTCACTTGGTGCTCAGCGTGACGTTTTGCTCAACATCGGTCGTCAATCAGTGG
>JBBSGY010000146.1:0-6548 GCA_038253645.1 Acidimicrobiales bacterium | reverse complement strand
TGCGTCGTGTGTTCCACTCGGCAACCAATTCTGCCTGACGTGCTGCTAAACGATCGGCTTCTTTCTGTGACCCGACAACTGCATTGTGCAGCTCGACGTCGTTCATACTGCGAACTTCGGAACTGCACTGCATGACAACGGATTATAGCGAACATATGTTCTGCTATTCACCAAAATGGCTGGTATTCACTGGGTCGATTGACCCAAATTCATGTAGATGTTCACGAATGGGTTCATCGGACCAGAGCTGAACCTCGACGTATTTCTCGAAGGAGCGGCGTTGGTAGCCCTCATAGTCCGATTCGACATCGTCGGTCGGCAATCCATGTTCCTCCACGACGGCCCTTAGCGCTTCGAGCCGGAATACATGCTCGTGATAGATCCTCGGCTCTTGAGGTAATCCAAAGTGATGCCCGAGACCCATCGCGGCGAAGCTGTCGGGATAGGTGAAACTCGTCACGCTGGTCGGTAGCGCAGTCAGCGGCACGACAACTGATTTTGTGGCCGGGTGCAGGTTTCGAAACCACTTAGATTCACCGAGCACGAAATAGTGAGGCGCACCTCGTTGTGGTTGCCCGCCGGCGTCTTCGAACAACGAGCGTAATTTCGCCTCCGTCATGCGACGAAGCTCCATGTAGCGCCGTCCGAAGACACGTTTTGAGGCCCCATTGGAGGCATCCGCTCCAAGTCCGGCGACGACGTCATTGAGCTCGACATCGGATAGATCGGAGAGGTTCAGGAACGGCGACTTGTCGTCGCGGTAGTAGTGCGTGACAAATGTTGGGATCTCGATGGACGTCGGGATCTCGATGGACACTTCATCATTCTGACTGACGGGATCATTCTGGCTGACGGGATCGCTCAGCCATCGAGCATGGCGTTGGGGAAGGTCGCCTCGCCTGTCGTGCTTTCGAGTACTGACCTAAATGTTCATGTGGCTTACACCTCGAGGCGAAGTTGGTCGGCCGCGTGAAGCTCTTGCAACGTGCGCACGGTCAGCGTTCGGCTGCGCCAAGCAGCGATTCCGTTGGCCGCGGCGCGACCGGCTGCAGTCGTGGTGATGCAGGGCACCTTGTGGCGCGCGGCTGCTGCGCGAATGTGTGCGCCATCGGATCGGGGCGAGCGCCCTTCGCGCGGAGTGTTGATGACAAGGTTCACAGCGCCGGATGCAATCAGGTCGACTGCGTCGACACCGACTTCCCCGACCTTGGCGACAATTGTTTCGACGTTGAGTCCGCGCTCGCGCAAAAACTTCGCCGTTCCCGAGGTGGCAACAACGTGGAAGCCGAGTTCGAGTAAGTGAATTGCGGCGGGAATGCCGCTCTCCTTGTCGCGATTGGCCAGCGACATAAAGACGGTGCCGTCCATCGGTAGACGGTTTCCGGCGGCGAGCTGACTCTTTGCGAACGCCATGCCAAAAGTTGTGTCGATGCCCATTACCTCACCGGTAGAACGCATTTCCGGCAACAAAAGCGTGTCGGCGTCGGGGAATCGGTCAAAAGGCAACACCGGCGCCTTCACGTTCACGTGACCGGCATCAACGGGAAGGGTCAACACCCCTTCATCGCGCAACTCCTCGAGGGTTGCACCTACTGAAACTCGTGCCGCGACCTTTGCAAGCGCAACGCCTGTTGCCTTTGCAACGAACGGCACCGTGCGGCTCGCTCGGGGATTCGCCTCGATCACGTATACAACGTCACCAATGACGCCGAACTGCACGTTGATAAGACCAACCACACCAAGCGCGTCGGCGATTGCCTTGGTCTGCTGTTCGACCTTCGCAACAACGTTCCACGAAAGTGTCGGGGGCGGAATAACGCAGGCACTGTCTCCTGAGTGAACGCCGGCTTCTTCGACGTGCTCCATCACGCCGCCGATGACGAACCCACCGGACGCGTCGCGGATTGCATCAACGTCCACCTCGACTGCATTTTCCAGAAAGCGGTCGATGAGTACGGGACGGCTCGCAGAAAGACCTCCCTCGCGACCCAATGTTCCTTCGCGCAACAGCTCGGCCATCGCGAGTGCAAGGTCATCGTCGTTGTAGACAATGCGCATCGCGCGGCCGCCGAGTACGTAGCTCGGGCGAACCAATACGGGATAACCGATCTCGTGCGTAACTGCGACCGCTTCTTCGAATGAGGTTGCCATGCCACCGGAAGGTTGTGCGATGCCGAGCTCGTCACACAGCTCGTTCCAACGCTTGCGGTCTTCGGCTGCGTCGATCGACTCGGGCGAAGTGCCCAGCACGAGCCCGGCAGGAAGCCCTGCGGCAAGCTTCAAGGGTGTCTGGCCGCCCAGCGCAACGATGACACCGAGCACGTTGCCGCTGCGCTGCTCGGCATCGATGACGTTCTGCACGTCTTCAGGGGTGAGTGGCTCGAAGTACAGCCGGTCGCTGGTGTCATAGTCAGTGGAAACAGTTTCGGGATTGCAGTTGACCATGACGGTCTCGAAGCCGGCGTCACGCAACGCAAAGCTTGCATGCACACAGCAGTAGTCGAATTCGACGCCTTGGCCGATTCGGTTTGGCCCTGAACCGAGAATGATTACCTTGGCGCGGTCGCTCCGCGCGACTTCGTCCTCGTCTTCCCATGTCGAGTAGTGGTAGGGCGTATTGGCTTCGAACTCGGCACCGCAGGTGTCGACGGTTTTGTAGGTCGGCAGCACTCCGCTGTCTACGCGAGCGCTTCGCACATCGGCCTCGGGCACCTTCCACAGATACGCGAGTTGCGCATCCGAAAAACCGAGGCGCTTTACGCGCTTCCATTCGCGCGGCATCAGCTCTTTTGGATGACGGTCCGCGATCGCCGCGCGCTCTTCGGTTATCGAGAGCATCTGGTCCAGGAACCAAGGGTCGACACGGGTTGCGTTCGCAAGTCTGTCAAGCGAGATGCCGCGGCGCAATGCCGCCTCGAGTTGAAAGATTCGCTCAGGCGTCGCAATTGCAGAATGACGAACGAGTTCGTCGTCGTCGAATTTGTCCAGCGTACTTTCAATCGGATCACAGTTGAGTCCGAGACGGCCATTCTCCAGAGAACGAAGCGCTTTTTGAATCGACTCGGGAAACGTGCGGCCGATCGCCATCACTTCTCCGACGGACTGCATCCGAGATGTCAACGCGTCGCTTGTGCCCGGGAATTTCTCGAACGCCCAACGCGGGACCTTGGTAACCACGTAATCAATTGTGGGTTCAAAACTCGCAGGAGTCTTTCCATCGGTGATGTCGTTACGAATCTCGTCGAGGGTGTATCCGACGGCGAGACGCGCCGCGATTTTCGCAATCGGAAAGCCTGTTGCCTTTGACGCGAGCGCACTCGAGCGGGAAACGCGCGGGTTCATCTCGATCACAACCATCTTGCCGTTGTCGGGATTGACCGCGAACTGGATATTGGAACCGCCGGTGTCGACGCCGATGCGGCGGATCACCTTGAACGCTGCATCGCGCATGTTCTGGTACTCGATGTCGGAAAGTGTTTGCGCCGGAGCAACGGTTATCGAGTCGCCCGTGTGTACGCCCATCGGGTCGAAGTTCTCGATCGAACAGATGACGACGCAATTGTCAGCGCGGTCGCGCATTACTTCGAGTTCGTATTCCTTCCAGCCCGCAATCGAACGTTCAACGAGGATCTCACCTCGCGGACTCGCTTCGATGCCTTCGCGTGCAAACGTTGCGAGTTGTTCGGCATCGCCCGCAATGCCGGTGCCCTTGCCACCTAGAATGAACGACGGTCGTACCATGATCGGGTAACCAATTTCGCCGGCGATCGTCAACGCCTCTTGTACCGAGTAAGCGAAGCCGGACTCTGGAACGGCCAAGTCGATTTCGGCCATTGCCTTCTTGAATTCGTCACGAATTTCCGCGGTGCGAATTGCTTCGGCTTTCGCGCCGATCAATTCGACGCCGAATTTGGCGAGCACTCCCCCTTCGTCGAGCTCCATCGCAAGATTCAGCGCTGTCTGCCCGCCAAGTGTCGGAAGGATGACATCGGGGCGTTCGCGTTCGATGATTGCGGTAAGTACCTCCGCGTCGAGTGGTTCGACATATGTGCGGTGGGCAAACTCCGGGTCGGTCATGATCGTCGCCGGGTTCGAGTTCGCAAGAATGACCTTGTAACCCTCTTGCATGAGAATGCGACACGCTTGCGTACCGGAGTAGTCGAATTCACAAGCCTGACCGATGACAATCGGCCCGGACCCGATAACAAGAATTGATTCGATATCGGTGCGCTTAGGCATTGGCGCTCTTGCTGAACTGTTGCATCAGGTCTTCGAACTCCTTGAAGAGGTAGCGCGCGTCGTGTGGACCCGGGCCGGCTTCGGGGTGATACTGCACGCTGAACGCAGGAACGTCTTTGCAGCGCAGACCTTCGATTACTCCGTCGTTGAGGTTGACGTGCGTGACCTCTGCGGAACCCAACGTGCCTTCGGTAACTGCGTAGTTGTGATTCTGGCTCGTAATCTCAACGGACGAGTCGGAGAGGCGTTTCACCGGGTGATTGCCGCCGTGGTGACCAAACGGCAATTTGTGCGTCTTTGCACCGAGCGCAGCTGCGAGCAGTTGGTGCCCGAGACAAATGCCGAACACCGGCACCTTTCCGAGGAGCCGTTCGATGGTTTTGGTCGCGTAGGTGACGGCAGCGGGATCGCCGGGCCCGTTCGAAAGAAATACGCCGTCAACGTCACGCGCGAGCACTTCGTCCGCAGGGGTCGTTGCCGGCACAACTTCTACCGTCGTGAAGTTGGCAAGATTGCGCAGAATTGTTCGCTTGATTCCGAAGTCGTAGGCAACTACCCGATACGGACCATCTCCGATTGTGTAGCTCTTTTCAGTGGTGACTTCGGCAACAAGATCTCTACCATCTGTCCCCTGAGCGTTGACCGCGGCGTTCTTGAGCGCCACTTCATCTGCAGTTCCGAACGCACAAGGCATCGAGCCGGCATCGCGTATGTGTTTGGTGAGGCGTCTCGTGTCGACCCCGGAGATCCCGGCGAGTCTCTCTCGTTTCATGAACTGATCGAGCGTGGCTTCGGAACGCCAATTGCTCGGCCGCCGCGCCATGTCGCGCACGATGATTCCCCGACAATGTGGGCGCTTGGCTTCATCATCGTGATCGACAACGCCGTAGTTACCGATGTGCGGATATGTAAACGCAATGACCTGCCCGGCATAAGACGGATCTGTTATTACTTCTTGATAACCACTCATCACGGTGTTGAACACGACCTCTCCAGTGGTCACTCCGTCCGCGGACTGCGCACCGATTGCGTCACCTTCAAAAATCGTGCCGTCGGCAAGTACGAGTAGTGCATCAGTCATTTGCCAACCACGTCCCCAATTGTCACTCCGGACTCAACGTCTACATCAACCTGCTCGTCACGACGCGTCGGCAGGTTCTTGCCCACATAGTCGGGACGGATGGGCAGTTCGCGATGACCGCGATCGATCATCACTGCAAGCTGTGTGCTGATCGCGCGGCCGTGTTCGTTGAGTGCGTTGAGCGCAGCGCGAACCGTACGACCGGTGAAAAGGACGTCATCTACAATTACGACCTTCTTGCCGGTTAGATCGACTGTGATGTCGGTAGTCGTTTCCGGGAGCACCGGACGCACGCCGAGATCGTCGCGAAAGAACGCAACGTCGAGCAGACCCAGATCGACTTCTTTGCCCTCGATGGTGAACAACACAGATGCGAGGCGCTCCGCCAGTGGAACTCCCCCGGTCTGCAAGCCGATAAGTACCAGATCTTCGGTGCCGTGGTTGTGCTCGACAATTTCGTGCGCGATCCGGATGAGTGCACGCCGAATTTCATCGACTGACATCACCTGGGTTCGGGGAACGAAAACGGAGCGCCTTCCGCCCTTGGAAACCGGCGGTGCCAGGTTTCGCTCACGCTCAGCCACTCACAAACCTCTCATTCCGTACTGGCCTCACAGGACCAATTTCACGGGCTGAAGGAACAATAACATTCCCCTCACAACCAGCAAGCATGTTGCATCACGCGCCCCTCTTGGGCCGCTCATGCAACATGCTTGCTGGTTAGGAGCGAATGTCGGCTGCGATTGCGTCGAGGATGCCGTTTATGAACTTGGCGGACTCGTCCGTGGAATATTTCTTGGCGAGTTCGAGCGCTTCGTTGATGATGATCGCCACCGAAAGCTCGGGCCTCTGCAGAAGTTCCCACGTACCGACCCGCAAGATGTTTCGATCGACCGACGCCATGCGGTCGATATCCCAATCGCGAGAATGCTTATCGATGTAAGCGTCAATGTCTGTTTGCGCGGCGTCGACTCCACGGACCGTTTCGACAACAAACGGATCGGGCGCGACGGGTAATTCATCGAGAACCGCTTCTGCGGAAGCGTCTTTCATCTCGACTTCGTAGAGCAACGACATGACACGTTCGCGGTCGAGCCGGCGGGGACCTTCAGTCATTGCAGCGTCAAACGCGTGTGAGGTAGTCGCCCGAACGTGTGTCGACCTTGATGCGGTCGCCAACGCTTACAAAGAGCGGGACATTGACGGTGACTCCGGTTTCGAGCGTGGC
>JBBSGY010000145.1:0-6549 GCA_038253645.1 Acidimicrobiales bacterium | reverse complement strand
GTGCAGATCGTGGCTCGAAGCCGGGCGCCGAATTCCGGTTGCAGTCAACGTATCCGCGCGCTCCTTGTCAGACGTTGAATTCCCGGGCCTTGTACTAAGCATGCTGGCCGAGTACGGCGTGCCGCCGTCGTTGCTTCGCCTTGAACTGACCGAAAGCGCGATTATGGCTGACCCGACGCGTGCAATGCACCTGCTAGAGCGTTTGCATCGAGCTGACATCGCGATTTCGGTAGACGACTTCGGCACCGGATACTCGTCGATGATGTACTTGAAGCAGCTACCGGTCGACGAGCTGAAGGTCGACCGGGCGTTCGTCAAGAACATGGCCGATGACAAGGGCGACGAGATTCTTGTTCGGTCGGCGGTAGATCTCGCGCACAACTTGGGACTGCGCGTCGTCGCCGAAGGCGTTGAGGATGCTGCAACGCTCCAGGCGCTACGCAATATCGGCTGTGACCTCGCGCAGGGATACCATCTCGGCCGGCCGATGACGGCCGATGCTTTCAATAGTTGGGCGTCGTTGCAGGTCGCACGCAACATCGGTGCGTCAGCTCCAGGCCGTCACACAAATCGCTTTCATGCAACCGATCCGCACCCAACGTCTTCCGAACTATTTCGGGCGTGATTGAGGCAAAATCACACGCTTTGTGATTGCGGGCTTGCTCTGGTCCGACTGAGTTGTCGGATGACGCGTAGCGGCTCCCAAAACGGTTGCACCTAGAGACAACGCAGTTTGCGCAAGGTCGCTGCGCCGGTCCGTCTGCTTTTGTGTATGTAATTGCATCGCTCTGAGAGTGTCGACACAACATCGACAAATCTTTAGAACTTTCCGCCTACAAACGTGGGTCGACCGGAGAACTTTCGAGCGCAAGAACTCCGAACACAGCTTCATGCACCCTGAATAACGGCTCGCCCTCGACAAAACGTTTCAGCGACTCGATGCCCAACGCGAATTCACGCAACGCAAGTGAACGTTTCAATCCGAGCCCACGTTGACGCAGACGTTCGAGGTTTTCGGATGCAGTGTATTCGGGTCCATAGATAATGCGCAAATACTCCCTGCCACGGCATTTGATGCCCGGCTGAGTAATCCCCTTGGGCCCACGGTGCACTACTTGTTTGGGTTTCACCACCATTCCTTCACCGCCTGCGCTCGTGAGCTCCTCCCACCAACTGATGCCAGTCGCGGTGCTTGCGTGATCGGCAAGATCAACTGTTTGGTGTTTGGTCACGCGAAAGAGATGTTCGTCTGTCGCGCAAAGACGGCTCAGAGTTTCGATATGCCAATCGTGAGCGGTGAGCGCGTGAAGCCCGCTTTCACCCGCGAGAATCTGGAATGGGGCGATTCGAATATCTTCAATGCCATCGACGTTCCAGCAATAGTTGCGGTACGAGTCGACAAACCCATTCAGCATTGGCACACACTCGGTGACTCTTGCCAGCAAGTCAGCTACCTCTACTTCGTTGTCTTTGGCTTGGCGCAAGACGCTCAGCTCCGCTCGCACGCTTGCCACGCCCGATGCGCCGACCGACGCGTACTGGCGCCGCAACAGATCCTCAGCCTTGAGTGACCACGGCATGATCTCCGCGTCGATTGCGAGCCAGTCTGTTGCGAGTTCCTCCCACAACCCCGCTCTTCCAACTGCTTCGCGCAGTCTGACGAGAATATTTGACTGCATAACTTTGTCGGCAAAGAATGGGCGGCCGGTTCGCGTGACAATCACGCCTGCATCTTCGGAATCGGCAACGTTGAATCGCCGAGCTGCTACATCGGCGTCGCGACAAATGACAATGACTGCACGTGACCCCATGTGCTTTTCTTCGCAGATCACGCTCGCGACGCCATCGCGCGCGAACGCGGCAAAGGCTTCGGCGGGGTGTTCGAGTAAACCCGGCTCAGAGCTCGTTGCGGTCGGAGCCATGGTGGGCGGTAGGTATATGAGCCAGCGTGGGTCGACTGCAAAGCGACTCATCACTTCGAGTGCCGCTATTGCATTCTCTTCGCGAATAGTCACCGATCCCATAAGTTCGGTTGTGACTTGTCGTTTGCCGACTACGTCTTGGAGATCGAGATCACTCGGGTCGCCCGGCACTTCGCCGACCGCCCCGGCGAGTGGTTTCACCGGCTCGTAGTACATGCGCGCCGCAGGAACTGAGACAAAATCGCGCTCGGGGTAACGCAACGCCGTGAGCGAGCCACCGAACACGCAGCCGGTATCCAGACATATCGTTCCGTTCACCCACTCTGGCGTTGGGATCGGCGTGTGGCCATATGCAACGACAGCGCCGCCACGATAGTCACGAGCCCATGGGTACCGAACCGGCAACCCGTATTCATCCGTTTCACCTGTTGTGTCGCCGTACATGGCGAACGCGCGCACTGCCTTGGATGCGCGACCGTGCATATCTTCGCCAAGGCCGGCGTGCGCAACCACAAGCTTGCCATCGTCGACCACAAGATGGCTCACAAGGCCGTGGATAAACTGCTCGACTTCCTTCTTGAACTGATCAGTTTCGTGTGTGAGTTGCTCGAGTGTTTCTGCGAGGCCGTGGCTCACATTGACATTCTTTCCCTGCAAAGCCTTTAACAGCTTTGCTTCGTGGTTGCCCGGTACACACAACGCTGTCTGATCACGAACCATGTTCATGACAAGGCGCAGGACGCCCGGTGAATCAGGCCCGCGGTCGACAAGGTCGCCGACAAAGAATGCCTTGCGGCCTTCAGGATGAGACGCGGTTGTCTTGTCATCCGAAAACTCGTAGCCAAGCGCCGTCAAGAGTTGCCTTAACTCGTCGAGACAACCATGAACGTCGCCAACTACGTCGAATGGGCCGTGATCCCATTTGCGATCGTTGAGCAGCGGCTCGCGTTCGATTGTGACAGTGTTGATCTCCTCGACTCCCCGAAGGGTCGTCACATTGTGGAATCCCTCCTTTCGGAACGAACTCATCGAATGGCGCAGTTGATTGAGTTGATTGCGCAAGACGTGGTCTCCGAAATCGCGATCAGTACGAGCGTTGTTGCGCTCTGCACAAACCTCACGAGGTACATCAAAAACAATCGCGTGTAACAGCACGTGATGTTTTCGACCGAGCGCAATGAGAGACTTACGTGCCTCTTGCTGCACATTCGTAGCGTCGATCACGGTCAGCTTCCCCGCTTCCAATCGCTTACCCGCGATGAACTGCAATACCTCGAACGCCGCTCGTGTCGCAGACTGATCGTTGTCATTGTCTGAGACAAGCCCACGACAGAAGTCGGACGAGATCACTTCAGTCCGACGAAAATGTCTTGCAGCAAAGCTGGATTTGCCAGACCCGGAGACTCCGACGAGTACGACAAGTGCAAGTTCCGGAACTTTGATGTTGCCGCTGTGTTGCTTGCTCATCGCCGGAACACTGCCATTTGCGTCGGCGTGCCGACATCTGGATCGTCATCGCCGACACCACGAAATTCGACTGTGTAACCGTGATTGTTCGCGACGTTTTCCGCCCAAGTTTGGAACTGCGCGCGCGTCCACTCGAATCGGTGATCGCGGTGACGCATCGTTCCTGCCGGCAATGTCGCAAAATGAACGTTGTATTCCGAGTTCGGGGTTGTAACGATGACAGATCGCGGTCTTGCGTAGGCAAACAAGCTGCGTTCGAGGGCACTGAGCCTGGGTTCGTCCAGATGCTCGATAACTTCGATGACAGCTGCCGCGTCGAAACCCTCGAGGCGGCGGTCACGATACGTGAGAGATCCGTGAAGTAACTCAAGACGCCCGCGCTGACGCGGAGCCATTGTGTCGAGGTGCAGTCTTCGCGAAGCAATTTCGAGAGCGCGATATGACACATCAACACCAACGACTTTTTCGAACCTGGCGTCATTCAAGAGCGTTCGGACAAGCTTGCCTTCACCACAGCCGAGATCCAGCACACGAGAAGCTTCGACATCTTTCAGCGCCTGCAATACGGCGGCCTGGCGTAAATCGTTGAGGCTTATGCGGGCCTCGACGATCTCCTCTTCGTGGTCATGTTGTGCCTCGAGTTCATCGGGATCTTCAGGCTGGTCCTCCAACAGCCGTGCAAGCGTTTCCGTGGTGAGCTTGCGATCGTGTCGCAGATAGCGATGTGCAATCAACTCGCGGTCGGGATGCGCCGCAAGCCACGAGCTTCCTCGACGCAGCAACTTCTCCATCTCGTCGCTACCAACCCAATAATGCTTGTCATCATCGAGTACCGGAATCAGCACAAACAGGTGCTCCAGCACGTTTTTTACGCACGTGGTCACGTCAAGAGTGACGCTGAGGTAGCGGCTCTCACCCCAGTCGGGAAATCGATCGTCGAGCGGAATCGTCTCGGCTCCGACCGTGTACCCAAGTGGCTCGAACAAGCGTCGCAAGAGCGATTCACCGCCGCGACACGGCACAGCCGGAAGTTCGACGTGTAAGGGAATCGGCGTTTCTGCCAGCTCGGGGCGCTCTTTGCTGCGTCCTGTCATGGCGGTTCCGAACACCTTGCCCATGACGACCGACAAGAACGACGACGCAGCATACGGACGGTCGTTCACATACTGTGCAAGCGAAAAATCGTTGCCCGAAGGACCACGGCGATTGCGAACGAGGCCGACCGGATCGACCTCCACCAACACTGCAACCGTCGCACGCTCTCTGGTGGCTTCGGGATAAAAAACGTGCGCCGTCCCGAATCCAAAGTTCGTCACGTGCACATGCGCCGGGTTTTTGTGCAGTAAGAAACCCAGGTCGGTCGCGGGTTGGTGAGTCGTAGAAAGTGTCAGCAGCATCGAACCCACCCTCAAGCGGTCAGACTCAGGCTAATTGAATGGTCAGATCAACGCAGAAGGTGGCTCGATAGGCCATGTCGCATCGATTGCCTTCTCAGTGGCAATGATTAGGCCATGCACGTTCGTCTGGCTTCCTTCGGTTCGATCATTCTCATCGCAATATTTCTCTCGCAAACGCCTGCATATGCCGACAGCCCTATAACCGGTGAGAATTATCAAACCGGCGACAACAAACCAACAGACGTCTCGGGATTCGCGAACGGCGAATTGCCGGGCAGCGAGTTGATCAATGTCGCGCCGAACTGCAAAGCGCATCGATCGGCTGCGCCGAGTCTCGGCCTGCTTCTCGGCTCGGCGCGCAAGCGCGGCATCTCTCTTGGCACGAATGAGTGTTATCGACCGTTGAGTGAACAAATTGCGGTTTCACAACGGTGGACCAACGCAGGCAACAGTGCATGTGCGGCGGCACCGTCCACAACCACAAGCGGCGCTCCAAAGGGAATGTCGAATCACGGATGGGGAAAGGCCACTGACTTCAAACTCGGCAACCGGCTGTTTCAATCAGACGGGTATCGATACTTGAAAGCCGTCGCCGGCAGCTATGGATGGAACCACCCCGACTGGGCGGAACCACAAGGACGTGCATGCCCGGAAGCTTGGCATTGGGAGTGGGTCGGCGACGGTGGTACGAATGGCGCGAGCCCGGTTCGAGCAGATGTAATTGGAATATTGCCGGCAACCTTTGACAACGGCTATTCGATCGTGACTGGACTAGGTGCTGTAGGACTACACGGAAGCGCCCCGAATTACGGGTCTGCCACCAACATCCCCCTCAACTGGCTGATGGTCGGCGTTGCGTCTGCTCCGGATCGCATCGGTGCGTGGATGGTCGGAGCCGACGGCGGTGTGTTCAGTTTCGGCAGCGCGCGGTTCTACGGATCAACCGGTTCGATGCCGCTCAATCAACCAATCGTAGGAATGACTGCGACGCCCAGTGGACGCGGCTATTGGCTGGTCGCCGCAGATGGGGGTGTGTTCTCATTCGGCGACGCGCAGTTCTTCGGCTCGACGGGCGCGACACGACTCAACAAACCCGTCGTCGGAATGGCTTCGACGCCAACCGGACTGGGCTATTGGTTGACTGCATCCGACGGCGGAATCTTTGCGTTCGGCGATGCAGCGTTCTACGGATCAACGGGGTCGATGAAACTCAATCAACCTGTAGTGGGTGCAACCCCGTCGCCAACCGGTCAGGGTTACATGTTGATTGCGTCGGACGGAGGAACCTTCGCATTCGGCGATGCTCGCTTCTACGGATCACTTGGCGCAACGCCTCCGGCACAGCCCGTCGTGTCAGTGACCGGAACGCTCACTGGAAACGGCTACTGGATTACCTGCGCTAACGGCAACGTATACGCCTACGGCGACGCCCGCTATTTCGGCGGCGGTTGACGACGGCGCATAGCAATCCGCACGGCCGGTGCTCGGTGACATGCGTTGGTTTCAGGTGATCACAGCATGCAACGGCTCGGCTGCAATTTTTACGACCGGCGGGATGCTCTGCTTCCGCCGTTGTGCGCTCAGCTAGCTAGGGATGTAGCTTCAAACCTTTCAAAACTTTGTCCGCAGTTTTTCGTTCTGCACAAAACGCAATTCCAACCAGATCGAGTTCTTCACGTGCAACCGACGCAACCGCGGCGCGATTGTCCACATCATTGAACGTGCCGAACAAGTCGTTCGTGTAGATAGCCACCGGCACGCTG
>JBBSGY010000144.1:0-6552 GCA_038253645.1 Acidimicrobiales bacterium | reverse complement strand
CCCAGCTGGTCCCCGGGCCGGGCTCGAGCTGTGCTGCACCGACTGGAACTGTGTGCGCAAAGGTGCCTTTTTCGGGACCTTTGCGCACACAGTTCTCGGGAATCAGCCGGGTGGCCAGGACATTTGGCGGCCGCCGATTACGTGGAGATGCAGGTGGCCGACCATGTTCTTTGCGTCGTCGCCTACGTTGAAGACGAGCCGGTAGCCATTGCCACCGTCAGCGGGACTCAAGCCTTCCTGCTGTGCGACTTGGCGAGCGGTCGCGAAAATGTCGGCGACCACCTGGGCGTCCGCCGCGGCGATCGAATCGGCATCGTCTATGTGAAGTTTTGGTATCACGAGCACATGGGTCGGCGCCTGCGGGCTGATGTCTCTGAACGCGTACGTCGTTTCAGAAGACGCAACCTCCGTCGACGGAACTTCCCCCGCAACGATCTTGCAGAACAAACAGTCATCGTCCATGGGCTGGAGGCTACCGACTTGCAGATTGACCTGCGAGGCTGGCGAGGACCACGCGGAGGCGACATCATCACCCGAGCAAACGGCGGCACACGCTGACTGACCCGCACTCCGGGGTCGACAACCGCGATTTCGCCAACGGGCGCTAAAACCACGGCGTTCGGCCCGATCGTGCAAGCTTCGCCGACCGAGCTTCGGACCACGGCGTTCGATCCGATGTGCGTGTGCCGTCCGACCGAGGCTCCACCCTCGACCCTTGCACCCGGTCCGAGAAAGCAACCGGGGCTGATATCGGTGTTCGGCCCGTAGGTCGCGTCGCGGTGCACGAGAAGCCCGGGCTGAAACTTGAGTCGTTCCATCTCGGCTGCTGCTTCGAGCCGCGCCACAGGGTCGTCGATCGCAACCAAGAAGCCAACGACGTCCTTGTTGAGTCCGATAATTTGCAGGCTACCTAGATGGGCGACCGTGTCGACAGCATGCACCAGCTTCAAGTTGGGATCGTTGAGAGTCGGGTCGCCGATAGCAACAAATCCGACGAATCCATAGCGGCCTGCAGCGTCGATTGCATCGTTCATCAATGTCGCGGGGCCACTCGCGCCGATCACAATCAGCGGTTTCGGGTATCGCAAATCCGTTGAATGCGGTAATGACATGGCCGAAAGGCTCGCATACAGATCCAAAACGGAATCCGATCATGGAGTTATGCGTCCGGTTGACGGATAATGGAACAATGGGTTTTGAGTACTGCGCTGGTTCGCCGCCGGGCCGAAGCCGAATAAGGGTCGCTCTCGGCGGTGTGTGAATTTCAAGAACACGAGCTCATGCAGGCACTTCGTGGGTGGGTTTCGGATCAACGTATCGATTTTGCATCTGAGCAACGCGCAAGTTCGCGGTGGCAACAACAGCTTTTGAGCGAAGAATTGAGCCTTCTGTCGGTTCTCGAACAGACCATCGCGAGCGACACCGTGCTGTCGATCACGACAATTTCAGGAACGCAGCGCGGAATAATCGGAGCGACCGGGGCTGACTTCTGTGCACTGAGCCAACAGGGCCGTACAACGCTCATTGCCGTTCGGGCCATCTCTTCGATCCAGCTCGACGTTCCCTGGCGAAGCGTCATGTCATCGCCGGTTGAACCGACACCACGACCGACTCTCGCCGACGCACTCTCACTCGCAGTCGAAGACCGTCTCAGGGCGCGTGTAATCACCCTGGGCACTGCAGAGGTTCGGGCGGGAAACCTCGTGGCTGTGGGGAATGACGTTTTGGTCCTCGACCAAAGCGGTCCACCTCCATACACGACGTTGATCCCGATCGATCAGCTCGCCGAAGTGAGCTTTTAGCTACTGCTTATTCCTCTGACCGGGACTCCGGATAGAGATGCGACAACTGTCCGGGAGGCACTCGGGACGATTCGATGAACATGTTCACTTCGTCTTCTTTGAGCCGAATGACCCTTCCGAACTTGTAAGCGGGGATCTGCCCCTCGTCGATGAGTTTGTATAACGTGCGCAAAGTCAAACCGAGACTCTGCGATGCTTCTTTGGTGCTCAACCACCGTATCGGTGACGCCATGGTCACTCACCGTACACATCACGAGTGACTTTGTGCGATTTGGTATGAAGAAAATGTTTCCGGTACCCATTGATTCGTGCCATTTACGTCTCCCCCGAGGGCGCCGGCTGACGCTGCGCCCGATTCGACATCAACCCACCTCAAGCTCATAACCCGGCGCCGCGTGGTTCCGGGGCCACGAGCGATCATCGGCGGACTCCTCGTCGCCGTTGCTGCAATTGGAACCTACGCCGCTACGACAGGCGCCGTCGGAAGCGACGATCGATCTGTCTTGATAGCCGCCCGCGACCTTCCTGCCGGAACCAAGCTTGGCGTCGGTGACGTTCGTGTAATCACCGCTTCGATCAATTCCGCGACCGCTCGCAATCTCGCTTCATCACCGAAGCAAGTCGAGGGATCCACGCTGCTCGCCGGCTTAAAGGCAGGCGAGTTCTTACAGGGTGGCAATGTCGCATCAAAATCAATCGCCTCCCCCGAGCTCTCATTCGCCGTACCCCGCGCACGCGCCGTCGCCGGCGACTTACGCAGCGGCGAAACAGTGGACGTGATCGCGACCGACAAGGGTGGCGATTCGCGCTCGGCGCGCACCGCTGTTGCCGGCGCGAAAGTGATGAAGATAGACAAAGGTTCCGGAAATTCAATAGGTGGCGGTGGTGACGTGATCGTGACGGTTTCTGTGTCCGATCGCATTCAGGCATCAACTCTTGCAGCTGCAGTTGACGGCGGACAGATAACACTCGTCCGCACGACAGGACTTGGAACGCAGCAATGAACCGCGGCCGCTACAGCCTCCTTGGTCTTGGACATCCACGCTCACGCTGGTTCACCGATGTAGCACAGTGGTCGACCTCAGGTGTTGTCTCCGTCGACTTCTCGAAGTGTGTCTCCGCCGCGGAAATTCGCCTCCGACTGAATGGACTGGAGCGTTTTTCAGCAGTCTTGATCGAAGACGGGGTGCAAGGTCTCGATCGCGATCTGCTTGACATCGCGCGCAGCGCGGGTGCTGCTCCGATCGTGATCAAAACGACGTCATCGAAGACCGATTGGATCGGCCTCGGCGCATCACTCGTTCTCAATGCGCCGGTTTCTCCCGCCGCCCTTCTCGAAGCACTCATCGATCATGCAGCTGTCATTACTGCTGCGCCGGACGTGATTGTCGGTGATTGGGAAACATCGCCAGAACCCGAAGGAATGCTTGTCGCCGTTTGCGGACCTGGTGGAACCGGAGCGTCGACACTGGCAATCGCCCTTGCACAAGGCCTCGCGTCGGACGGGAACACCGCTCTATGCGACTTCGCACGTAATGCAGAACAAGCTGTATTGCATGACGCGACCGAGCGCGTTCCCGGGGTTGAGGACCTCGTCGACGTGCATCGAACACGACGTGCATCGCCTGACGAAACGCGATCACTCACGTTCGACGTTGAAGTGCGCGGCTATCGGTTGCTTCTCGGCCAGCGGCGCAACGGCGCGTGGTCGGCAATGCCACCGCGTGCCATTGCCGCATCAATGGAAGGACTTCGCCGGGCGTTTCGATTTGTCGTGGCGGACACAACCAGTGATTTCGAAGGCGAAAGCGACGGTGGCTCGCTTGATGTTGAGGAACGCAATGCACTCGCGCGAACAGCAGTTCGAGCTGCAAGTGTCGTCGTCGTTGTCGGCACACCCGGCCTCAAGGGCATCCACTCGCTCGGTCGAACAATTCGCGAACTTAACGCAATCGGTGTCGACAACATCGTGCCGGCAATCAACTTCGCACCGCGCCCTGGACTCGCGCGATCGTCGTTGACGAAAGCACTGAGCGCAATCACGGAGGAGACCCAGGCACCGATATTCATCCCACGCGCTGACGTGGATGGGCCGCTCCATGATGTCTCACGCTTGCCGAACAAGGTCGTCACGCCAATCACAACCGCCGTTCAGGCCGTTGTGAGCCGAACGGGATTCACGATTCCCGATATGCGCGAACCCGTCCAGATCATTCCCGGCGAGCTCGGCTTGCTCGACGCCTCCGGCTGAGCCTGTGTGTCTCTTGGATCTACGCTATGCCCGTGAGTGACGAAATGACGCAGATCACGACGAGTGACACCACGTGGCGCTTCGACAGCTCGTTCCTCACCTCGAATTGGACGTGCATTTGGGGCCGGGGGTGTCTCGGGATACTGCCCCAACCGGCCCCTGAGCTCGGTCACGGATGCTGCTCGATCGGTGCCGAACTCGATGGCGAAGACGAATCACGGATGATCGCCGCTCTCGGTGCGACGCTGCACCCTGACCGATTCGAACATCACGCTGCCGCTGCTGATGGTGGCGTCTTCAGCAATGGTGATCGCACCTCAACGCGCGTTGTCGACGGAGCTTGCATCTTCCTCAATCGGCCGGGTTTCGAAGGTGGTGCAGGATGCGCATTACACCTTGCCGCGCTGGAAGCCGACGAGTCGCCCGTTGAATGGAAGCCGTCGGTATGTTCCCAATTGCCGATCAAAGTTGACTGGGAGCCAGGCGAGAACGGCACCGAAGTGGCGACCGTACGACGTTGGACGCGCGCGGATTGGGGAGCAGAAGGTGAAACGATGGCATGGTGTTGCACCGAAGGCGATCGGGCATACGTGGGTGATCGACCAGTGGTGGAGTCAATGGCAGATGAACTTTCCGGAATCGCCGGTGAAACCGTTTACGTCGAATTGCGGCGACGTCTTCAATCCTGAGCGCGTTGGCGGAAAGTCGCCGTATTCTTAGACGCGTGAACGAGCAAATGACCTCATTCGGAACCGAGCACCGTGCTCACATGGTTGACGTCACAAGCGCCGAGATCGCGGCGCGGCAGTTCCTTATCGCCCTGGGTGCCGACATCGATGACGAAAACCTACGAGAGACACCTCTACGCATGGCTGAGGCCTACGCCGAGATGCTTTCACCGCGCCCCTTCTCGCTGACGACCTTTCCCAACGACGAGAGATACGACGAGATGGTCGTTGAACTGAACATTCCGGTCAACTCGGTGTGTGAGCACCACCTGCTCCCCTTCTACGGCGTGGCGCATGTTGCATACATACCCGGCGCGAAAATTCTTGGGCTTTCGAAACTCGGCCGCGCGGTTGAATGGCACGCTCGCCGTCTGCAGGTTCAGGAACGATTGACAAACCAAGTCGCAAACTTTCTTGATGCACAACTTCAGCCAACCGGCGTCGGCGTTCTCATCGAGGCAGAGCACATGTGCATGACAACGCGAGGGTTGAAGGCGCCGGGAACCAAAGTTGTGACGTCCGCTCTCAGGGGATCAATCAAGCACAAGCCAAGTGCACGAAGCGAATTTCTTGAACTCGCCCGAAAGTGAATCTTTTACGTGTTTGCATCGCGTTAGCGATGCGCGCATGATATATCGGTAGGTGGCATCGCAATCACAAATTCAAAGCGAGTTAAGAAGCAGGATTGATTTGATCGCGGGCCACGTACCTAATGGCCTTCGACACCCTGACCTTTCCAGTGTCCGAGGAACTTTCCAGGACTTGCATGAATTGCATGAATTGCATGACGCTCTTCCCAACTTCGTTCATCCGCCACGAGTTTTTGACAGCCAGAAGCTCGAATGGCGCAAAGAGCGCCGCCCACGGAGAGATTTGGATGAGCCGGACAGCACGCGAGACGACTTGAACTGCTTGATGTCAGGAGCGCTTCCCCGCCGGTACGAGCCGTTTCACCAAGCTTTCGGGCGAGGCCGTCGGCGGGTGATTGTATTCTTGGATCCTCACGGTGGTGAACCGGACTGGCTTGCGGCCGGCAGCTCGTTGGCGTTGTTGGCCTCTGAGCATCCAGAGTTTCAAGATCGCAGATTCGATATGTATGGACTACTTCCCGGGATGGTTGCTCTCAACGAGTTTTGGATGGACAAAGCCGGCATGATTGCACCAAGAGCGGCTGACCAGGTTCTCCGCCATGTGCGTAACAGAGACCCAAGATCACAGACCGGATGGGGGTTCCCGTTACCGAATTCAGTCCCGGATGACGGCCCGTTTCCAATCGGCATCCACGCATTCATGCAAGATCTCGACGAAATCTTCGCATCGGGCGACGAGATCGTCCTGGTCATTCTTGGGCATTCCGCTATCGTCGGTGACGGCGCAACAATGCATGTCAGCGGTCGTAATGAAGGGCTGATTGCTCTGGGCATCGACGCCATGCCGGAACGATTCGGCATTCCACTGAGTGAATCATTCCCTGACGGCCGCCACATGCGCCTTCACCCGGGCGCTCGCGCGACCTACACAATGGACTCCGGCATCGAGCATCTGCGTGCGGATCGGAGCTGGCGCGGTGGCGCGAACGAATGGGATTACATCCGGTTGCGTTCTCCCAACAGGGCTATCGCTGATGCAATCACTGGAGCCATGTACGAGGTGAACAGTTACCGTCCGCCACCATGGTTACTACAAGAGATGTACCAGCAATTCCAAATGAAAATTTGAGTCATCGAAATGAGCTTTGACCAGCGCGTGTCCGATTTGCACCGTTCGCGTT
>JBBSGY010000143.1:0-6579 GCA_038253645.1 Acidimicrobiales bacterium | reverse complement strand
CACCGTTGCCGCGCTCGCGAGTGGGAAGAAGTCGAAGAAGCGTCGCATTCCGCGGCCGCGCCTTCGCACGGTCATCGTGTCGACAATTATCGTTCTGCTGCTTGCAGGCGCGTCGGGCAGCGCGTACGCGCTGTACACGTTTACGGGTAATCAGCGCCCGGTGCCGGTGCTTACAGGTCTCTCGCTGGATCAAGCGAGGGCCGTTTCCAAGCAGGCGAAGATCAAAATGATCTTCGACGGTGAGAAGTTCAGCGAAGACGTCCCCGTAGGCAAGACATTCGATCAAAGCCCTGCTCAGGGCACCAAAATCTATCCACGGCAATACGCACACGTTGCGGTTTCAAAGGGTCCCGAACCACGGACGGTGCGCGGCTTCGTAGGTCTGAGGTATGACGTTGCAAGCGCGGAGCTGCAGAAAGACCTGTTCAAGGTCAAGAAGATTGATCGCGTCGACGAGCAGATACCGGCCGGACAAGTACTCGAGCAAAACCCGGCCAACGCCAAGGCGGCGCGTGGTGCGGAAGTCACCCTTGTTGTTTCGAGTGGTCCGAAGCCGCGCACCATCCCGCAGGTTGCGAGTATGAGTCGCGACGCAGCGGTTGCGGCGATCTCGGCTGAACAACTGCAGGTTGCGTTCAAAGAAGACTTCAACAACGACGTGCCCGCGGGTCAGGTCGCGGGAACCACACCCGCCGCCGGGTCACAGCTGGCCCGTGGGTCGACGGTGACGATCGTCATCTCGAAGGGCCCTGACCTCGTCACGGTGCCGAATGTCGTCGGGCAAGGCATTGTGTCGGCGGCATCAATTCTGCGTGGCGCCGGGCTGGTTCCGGGCGACGTTCGCGGAACGTCTGACCGGCCGGTCTTCGACACCGATCCACCGATCGGCACAAAGGTGAAGCGCGGCAGCACCGTCGCGATGTATACCCGCTAGTCACTCGGTGATGTCGCGAATACGGCGGGCGAGCTCGATTGAACCGGCGTCGGCATTCAGGCCGGCGAGCGCCATCAATTTCATCATGTCGCCCTGAACCTGAATGCGGCCGAGCTGCAAGCCTTCGAGCGCGGCCGACATGTTGCCGTCCACGAACACGTTTTGCGCAGTCGCGTAGTCGACGACCACCGTCGCGTCGGGGTTAGCGAGGTGACCGAGATCGATTTCGGCCTCGCCGCCGCTGGTGTCGAGGTGAGCCTCGAGCTGTGTGGCGTCGAACGGAACTTGATTCACGATGAGATTGAGCCGCACGCTCGGCGCCGCGGGCGGGTCGACTCGATCTGCGAACTCGACTCGCAGTTTTCTGGTCTCCTCGATCCAGGATGGGCTCAGGAATTGATGTTTCGGCACGCCATGACCTTAGAACGCCACCGCGGACACGCTTGTTAGTACGATCTGGCGAATGACAGACCAGGTCATGCAGGGGGCAGAGCCGCAGTTTCGGGCTGGAAGAGACGCCGGAGTGTTGATTCTCCACGATCTCGGCGACACGCCACAGGTCGTCGGCCGGCTGGCACAGGCGCTTGGCGACGCGGGTTTCGCGCTCGACGTGCCGTTGTTGCCGGGTCATGGCACCGAGATCGGTGACCTTGCCGAGACAACTTGGGATGACTGGGCGATGGCGTCACAGCTCGCGCTCGACGAATTGGCGAGCCGTTCCGGGCCTGTAGTCGTCGCAGGCATCGGGATGGGAGCAACTCTTGCGTGCTGGGTAGCCGCAGAACGCCCTGAGGTTGCAGGCGTTGTCGCGATCAATCCGCGAGCGATCCCCGTTCCACGGGAAGCGACCGAAATGTTGCAGGCAATGATCGCCGATGGCACGAGCGAGGTTCCGCCGCTCCGGCCCGATGTCTCAACGCACGCGAAAGTCATCGCGTATGAGACAGTCCCGGTGCGCACGCTCATTTCGATGTTCGCCGCACTCGACGACATGGCGGACTATTGGAACACGGTGAAGTGCCCGGTTTTGTGTGTGACAAGTGGCCGTGATCATCGTGTTTCGCCCGAGAATGCCAACTGGCTGGCCGGTCGCGTGAGCGGCCCGGTCGAGAAGCTGACCCTCGAAAAGAGCTTCCATTTGGCCACTCTTGACGTCGAACACAGTGAGCTCGAGGAAGCCGTAGTCAAGTTCGTGCGCCGCACGACCGCTTGACGCCTACGATGCGCTGAATGGCCGAAAAACTCTCTGAAGAGGCAGTCCGTCACGTGGCCAACCTGGCGCAGCTTGCTCTGAGTGATGACGAGGTACACGTTTTCACTGAGCAACTGAGCGCGATTCTCGGCCATGCGCGTGACATAGAGGCACTCGATATCGCCGACGTTCCTCCGTCGACCCACGCAGTGCCGGTGACCAATGCGTTTCGTGAAGACGAAATACGTCCGAGCCTTGATCGCGAAGAAGTTCTTGCGTCGGCTCCGGTCGCTGAAGACGGGAGATTCAGCGTGCCCCGCATCTTGGGGGGCGAGCAATGAGCATTCGTGACATCGCAGCCGCGGTAAAGAACGGCTCGCGTTCGGCGCGCAGTGTCACCGAGGAATACCTCGGCGCTATCGATGCTCGTGAAGAAGAGATCCATGCGTTCAACTATGTGATGCGCGACGAAGCACTTGCACGCGCAGACGAAATCGACACCGCGGTTGCGCGTGGTGAAGATGTGGGCCCGCTCGCAGGTGTTCCGGTTGCGCTGAAAGACAACATCGCAACCCGTGGAACAACGACGACGTGCGGTTCGAAAATTCTCGAAAACTGGGTGCCGCCCTACGACGCAACGGTCACGCGAAAGTTTCGCGAGACAGGTGCTGTAATTATCGGCAAGACCAATTTGGACGAATTCGGGATGGGCAGTTCTACCGAGAACAGCGCATTCGGCCCGACACACAATCCGGTCGACCTGTCGCGAGTTCCAGGTGGTTCCTCGGGTGGGAGCGTGGCTGCAATTGCCGCAGGCTTCGCACCGATCGCACTCGGCTCCGACACCGGCGGTTCCATTCGCCAACCCGCTTCGTTCTGCGGTGTTGTCGGACTCAAGCCCACATATGGCCGCGTAAGCCGTTACGGGCTCGGAGCGTTTGCAAGTTCGCTCGACCAGATCGGGCCGTTCGCAGCAAACGTTGCAGACGCAGCCGATTGCCTATCCGCAATTGCGGGTCACGATCCGTATGACTCAACGGCTATCGACGCCCCGGTTCCTGACTATGCCACTTCGCTCGGGGAAGGCGTCGAGGGTCTGCGGGTTGGGATTGTCGGCGAGATGATGGGCGCCGGAATCGAGCCGGGCGTTCTGGAGCGCGTGCATGCTGCCGTTCAAGCACTCGAATCGAATGGCGCAAAGGTTGCAGACGCAACCGTGCCGGCTGCCGCGTTCGGGCTATCAGCGTATTACTTGATTGCGCCGGCGGAGGCGTCGAGCAATCTCGCGCGTTACGACGGTGTTCGTTACGGCCTTCGCGTCGAGGGCGATGACATCTTTGACACCTTTACGAAAACTCGCACGGCGGGTTTTGGCGATGAGGTCAAAAGACGAATCATGCTCGGCACTTATGCGTTGTCAGCCGGCTATTACGACGCATACTATGGCAAGGCGCAACGCGTCCGCACACTTATCATCCGCGACTTCCAAGTCGCGTTTGAGCAGTTCGATTTGCTCATCGCGCCGACTGCGCCGACCGTCGCATTTCCTTTCGGCGAAAACGCAGACGATCCGCTTGCGATGTACATGAACGACGTATGCACGATTCCGGCAAACCTTGCCGGACTGCCTGCAATGAGCGTGCCGTTCGGTACGGGTGAACACAATCTGCCTGTCGGCGTGCAATTGCTTGCGGCGCCGTTGGGTGAGCCGACAATGTTCCGCGCAGCGGCTGTTTTGGAGGCGAACTCATGACTGATTGGGAACCTGTTATCGGCCTCGAAGTTCACGCCGAATTGAAGACGAAAACCAAGATGTTCTGCGGTTGCTTGAATGAGTTCGGCAACGAGCCCAACACAAACATCTGTCCGACGTGTCTGGGTCTGCCGGGGTCGTTGCCGGTACTCAACCGGCAAGCGGTCGAGCTCGCAATACGTATCGGCACCGCGTTCGAGTGTTCTGTCGAGCCGAACGTTTTTTCACGCAAGAACTACTTTTATCCCGATATGCCGAAGAACTACCAGACTTCGCAATATGACTTGCCGATCAACGTCGGCGGTCACCTCGACTTGCCTGATGGAACGACAGTCGGCATTGAGCGCGCACACCTCGAAGAAGACACCGGCAAGAACACACACATGGGTGGATCGGGCCGCATTCACGGCGCTGATTACAGCCTTGTCGACTACAACCGTTCGGGGGTTCCGCTCATCGAGATCGTGAGCCGTCCTGATATTCGCAGCGCGGATCAAGCGAAGGCATATGTTGCCGAACTGCGCGCGATTCTCGTGACCATCGGCGCGTCGGACGGAAAGATGGAAGAAGGCTCCATGCGTGTCGACGCAAACGTGTCGGTTCATCAACCGGGTACTCCATTGGGCACGCGTTGTGAGATCAAGAATGTCAACTCATTGCGGTCGGTCGGTCGTGCAATCGACTACGAGATTGCGCGCCAGATCGAACTCATCGAAAGTGGCGAGGTTGTTCAACAACAGACGCGTCACTGGGACGAAAACACAGGCACCACAAGTTTCGGCCGCATCAAGTCCGATGCAGATGACTATCGCTACTTCCCCGAGCCTGACCTGTTGCCGGTAGTTCCCGATACAGCGTGGTTGCAGTCGGTCGAACAAGCATTGCCGGAACTTCCCGCAGCCCGTCGTGGACGGCTCGTTGCGCTCGCACCTGATGCTGGTGGTGACGCTGTTGCAACCCTTGTCGATGTCGGGCTCGACACCCTCGTGTTTGCAGCCGTCGACAATGGTGCCGACGCGCGCATCGCAATCAACCGGGCGGTCAACGAACTAGCGGGCGATGTCGAAGCCGCAAACAAGATTGACGTCGCGTCGTACGCAAAGCTCATCACGCTTGAGTCAAGCTCTAAGCTCACCGCAACACAGGCAAAACAAGTGCTTGCCGAAATGCTTGCGAGCGGAGGAGACCCCGAAGCAATTGCAGCCGCAAAGGGTTTCGAGGCACTCGACACAGGTGCTATCGAATCAGTCGTTGCGGAAGTGGTCGCTGCAAACCCTGACGAACTCGCCCGGCTCAAAGCAGGCGATCAAAAACTCATGGGCTTTTTCGTCGGCAAAATAATGGCTGCCACCAAAGGCAAGGCCGACGGCAAAGCCGTGACGGCACTCTTGCGCCGACACATGCAGGCCTAACGTCTCGCCCGACCTCCTTCCATCCCAATAGAAGTGTGTGTAGATCGCGCCCTGCCGGGGCGCGAAATGCACACACTTCCACTTCGCTGGGGCGCGCGGGCTGCGTTACGCGGCGACGGGGAGTTCGGCGTCCCACTGATCGACGATGTAACAGGTGGCCCGGCGTTGCCAGGAAGCGTGTTGGCGTGTGGGCGTATTGGTCATATGTATAAAACAACATGAAAAACACTGAAAAAACAAAATCAGGGATGGTCATCTGGAGCGGTTAGTGTCATCTCGATGTCCCCAGTAGTACCCGCCGGATCCGAGACGGTGTCGGTTGTATGTGCTGTGACCAGCGCAGATGCCCCATTAGAGGAGTTTCATAAGCGAACCAAGGCTGCGATGCAGTCGATTTCGCCCTCGGTCGATTTCGAAATTCTTTTTGTTGACGACTCCACTGAAGATGGCGTGCTCGAAGTTCTGGCTGATCTCGCCGATCAAGACGCACACGTGGGGGTTATTCGCCTTTCACGAAGTTTCGGGCGCGAGACAGCGGTCGTTGCCGGCGTCGACCATGCCGAAGGTGACGCTGTCGTTCTTATCGACCCGTATCTGCAGGATCCTCCGCAGGTGATTGCGGAAATGGTTGCAAAGTGGCGCGAGGGCTGGGACGTCGTTGCAGCGGAGCGGGTCGACGGGCCGGCGGATTTCCGCTTGATGAGCCGCCGGGTGGTCGACACATTGCGCGAAACCGACGATGAAAACCGTTACTCCAGAGCGTTGGTCGCGTGGTCGGGCTTTCCACGGTTCGCCCTCGCGTACGAGCATGACGCGCAACGGCCCGGACCGCAGAAAACTTTCAACGTGCTGGGCAAAGCGCTTTCGGGTGCAACTCAGCTGTCAGATAAACCATTGAAGCTCGCGACAACGCTCGGCCTGTTTGTCACTGCTGCTGCGTTCCTCGCCGGTCTCTTCTTGGCCGTCCGTAAAATCATTGATCCGTCGAATGGAACTGCCGGCTACGCCTCGATGATGACCGTGATCCTGTTTCTCGGCGGCATTCAATTACTGACAATCGGAATTCTCGGGCAATACCTCGGACGCACTTATACCGAGGTAAAACGCCGCCCGCTTTACGTAGTTGCGGCGAGATACAACGTTGATGTCGATTCCGAAATCACCGACCTGACCGAGACGGTCCTGGCCCTCCCAAGCGTCGCCGCCTCGCCCGGCGAGCCTCGGTAGGATCCCGATGACAGTGATTAGCGCCCAAAGCGAAGTGAACAGCGCCGAAGGCGGCGGGCAT
>JBBSGY010000142.1:0-6631 GCA_038253645.1 Acidimicrobiales bacterium | reverse complement strand
GCGTTGCTCACAAGGCGCCGGAACGAGGTAAGTAACCGATACTTTTGAGTTTCGGCAACGCAGTAAGCAGCGTCATCTGGCCGTTGAAATGTCCAAGTTATTTGGCGGCGGGCCCTTACCGATTTTTGTCCGTCCGGTTTCGCCAGCAACACCTACAAGACTATGACTGGTGACAAGATCGATCGTGATGAAGCGGTGCAGATGCGTCCCGAAGACCTTGCGCGAATAATTGAGTTCTTTCTCGCTCTTCCTAAGAAAATTGAAATTGCCCACATCCTCGTGAATCGCCAGTAATACCGTTGTGCATGTCTTATTGTGTTGGTGAATACCCCCTGAAACTCGTCGGGAACCAAATTTGAGCTCTCGGGCGTCTTCTGACCAAGCCAAATACGAACATTTCAGGCAAATTGCGGGCACATAGGGTACGTGTGAGCATGAGAAGTAGCGAAATATTCGATCATGCTCCTATTCTTCGGTGGTGACCTCACTTCCGGAACCAGAAAGGACGCGTGTCTCGGTCTCCGGACGGTGATTATGTTGCCGCGCCGGATTGCGACCCACGTTTGCGCAGGGCGATCAATCGCAACATTCGCAGTTCTGTCGACGTGAGCAAGTTTTTCGGACTCGAGCAGGAGATCGAACATTTGGACGGCCGGCCCATGCTGTGCGGCGTGGTCGACGAAACGGCTCAGCCGCGGCTTCCAGCTTTATCGCGGGCCCGATGTCTTCGGAATACGTTCATCACCCGCGCATCACCCGAAATGTGTTGCCGCGCATCACCGATTTCGAAGAGATCGACTTCGTCAGTGGTCCTTGTCTATTCAGTAAGAAGTCTGTGCGCGCGTTCGATGGCGATGGAAACGCACACGACATCCTTGGTGCTCGAGACGTGGTGACCCAGGCGATAGTTCGAATTGAAGCTGACCGTCGTTTCAGTCTTTATGAAATCGAAGCGGTCGCCCGGCTGTGCGACACAATCGAGGACATGACTGGCCGTCTACCGCTGCCTTCGCAGGAACCGTAACGATGGACATCCCGTGTGTTCAGTACTACTGCTTGCTTTTGGATGCCCTCTTGATAAACCTCGTCAAGCCGAATGTCGTTTTGGACTGGTTCGACACCGTCGATTTCCGATACCACCAGCTCTAAACGCACATGTCGGAAGAACTCTCGTGCGGTTTCGCTTGTTGCCCGCCGCCTAGCGGTCCACGAATTCGACAGTCCTTCGGGCTCAATGCAATTGGCGATTTCTTTCGGGAAAGTATTGCGGAGGGGCGAGCTCCTGCCGTCGCCGAGGCATGCACCGTTCTTGCGAAGCACGACCGTTTGTGGCGGGCATTTCTTTCGCTCAGGAGAGTTATGTCATATCGAGAGCTTGCGATGGCAGGTTACATCGTCGAGCAGATCCGCAATGGAGCGAGCGTGGCAGAAGTCACAATCACATCGACTTGCCGTCGTCGTCGAAAACTATTCAGAACGACGGATCTACAAAAGCAGCTGTGCGGTAGCCTTCGACATCCAAAAGCGCGACGACATCGCCGTATCAGTTCTCGGGTTTTTGCCATTGGGACGGGTGATGACCGGTGCATTTGGACGCACAACTTGTTGTACAACGACGACCCGGGCCACGTTTTCTCCGACGACGCGCAAAAGCGCAACTCCCTTGAAATTGTGGAAGCGCTCTCCAGAGGTCGTCCCTTCTTACGTGCTGCAGGAGCTGCATAGCCCGTTGGGGCGCACCCGCCGAACCGGCCGTTCCCGTTGCGCGAGCGTGAATTAAATATCCGCCTCGGCCTGCGCGAACCACTCGTCGAATAGCGCGAGCGAGGGAACGAGGTAATCGGTCGAGTAGAAAGCGTGGCCTTGCATCGGGAAGTCCATATTGGTATTCAGCAGGTGACCCACCCAACCGTCTTCGGATGCGAATGGACGCAACGAGTCCCAGAAGATGGGCTCATCGTTCTTCAGGGATCTCATGTCGAGTTTGTAGAACACGTTGCCGCAGAAGCTTCGCCATGCGACTCGCCTGAACTGACACAACGCCAATTCGCTTTGTGTCAAGCCAAGCTCCCCAACGAGGACGCGTCGAAAGGTGTGAACGATGTCGTCCCACGGCCGGTCGTCCCAACGAATCGGAAGTATGAACTCGTAAGGCCTGGGCGGTCGACTTTTGACATTTCGCGCGAGGATATGCAAAAACCGACCTGCGGCAACCTCACCGTTTTCGGAGAATATGAGGTCGTTTTCGAGGTTCGTACAGAGCACCTGGGTGTGCAGACTGTACGACTCCATCAACATCGCGTCGTCGACGCTCACCACGCCGGCCACGCGCTCGGGCATGGTCAGTTCTTGTGCGATCTCGTCGACTCGAGCGGCAAGGCGACGCCCGATCTTTGCGACAAGCCAATCGTGATATACGACTCGGTCTCTGGCGTCTGCGAGAGCCCAGTCGACGTAGCGCAAATACGGTCGTGCATCTTCCCGTGTAGGCGTTGGCGCTTCTTTCCCAAGCATCAGATAGTCGAGCGAGACGCCGAAGAAATGAGCAAGGGCGACCAACGTCTCGAAACGTGGTCTCGCTTGTCCCGATAGATACTGGGATAACGCACCGGAGGTGATGTTCAGCTCCTCCCAGATCGGGCGCCGGTTCTTCCGATACGGGCTGTTCTCGATAAGTTCGTGAAGTATCTCGGTGAACTTGATGTCCGGTACCGGTGATGACACGAGCGTTGTTGGCGTTGGCATAGTCCTTGTTTCTGTGAGCTTTGAATCGATTGAGGTGGGAGCAACTCGAAGCGCGCGGTTACTTTTCTCTCAAAATTCGCTTCCCGTTTTCTTGCGCCGGCATTGCGACCGGTCTCTGTGGCAACGAGCGCCATACTGGGCTCGCGGCAGCATCACGTTAGCGTTGCTAACGGATGCTTCGAAAGTCCCAGGTTGTCCCTGCCCAGCACCGGACATGCATCAGTGATACTGAATGCGGGTCGATTGCGGATGCCGTGCTCCACGTCGAGACTGTCGGTAAGGAGGTTGTAATGGGTTCGTTTGGGCCGGTTGCAGAGTCAGAGTTCGACGGCCGGCATGCGCGGACTGTGGGATGCCTCGCGGCGCTTCCGCCCCGACCGTCCCCGGCGATCGTCGGACGTATCGTCGATGCTCGCGAGCACATCTTCCGCCCGGGCATTCAAACGGCATGTGTCGACATCGGCAGCGCCGAGCTGCACAGATTCATCTCCATCGCGATGCCGTGCTTCTCCGTCGGTGACCTGGTGGCGGTGCAGTGCGTCGGTGCCGCTGATCGGTTACGTTCCGACGAATGGGTCAATCGTGAGGGCGCAACAAGAGTTCTTTGTGACGCCCAGCGCCTGGGGCTGATGGGTGTTTCCACGGATGGAGTCGTTATTCTTGCTGCTGAAGCGCGTCCCGGTCATTCGGTTTTCATTCCAGACGTATTGGCAGGGATAGTCGACAACGCGATGTGCGATTCGCAAACGGTCTGTCGTCCGATGCTCGTTGTGTCGTCCCTGCCCAACTAAGGATCCGTAGTGGTGAATCGCCGGCTGTGGGCAGTTGGCGTGATTGCAATTGATGCGAAGCTCAAGGCATGACAATTGCTATACGGCCCGCACGACCTTCGGAATTTCCGTTGCTGCAGGAGATCGAGCACGAATCCGACGCGTTGTTTGCGAGCGTTGGAATGCCGGAGATCTACGAAATGGGCAACGTCATGCCGGCTGACGAGTTGAGCGACGCGCCCCGCGCATCTGCATGGCCTACGACCTATCGAAGTAGGCGCTTTTTCCGAGCAGAGCTCACTCCGGTCGTGCTGGTACTCTGACGGCAGACGTTTTTTACAGAAAGAAGGAGAACCCAATGCGGCGACAGATCGTTGACTTTCAGCCAACTGATCTATTCACCGCATTCTCAGGAGCTTCTTCACCTCATGAACTTCGTCAATATTGGCGTGCTCGCGCACGTCGACGCAGGTAAAACCAGTCTCACCGAGCGCTTGCTTTTCAACGCCGGTGTCATTGCCCGCATCGGCAAAGTCGACAGCGGCAGCACGCAGACAGATTCGCTTGACCTGGAGCGTCGGCGTGGCATCACCATCCAGTCCGGCGTCGTGTCGTTTCCGGTCGGCGACGTGCACGTCAACGTCATCGACACCCCGGGACATTCAGACTTCGTAGCCGAAGTAGAACGCGCGCTGCGTGTGCTCGATGGGGCAGTCCTTGTTGTTTCAGCCGTCGAAGGCGTACAAGCCCGCACCCGGGTTGTCATGCGTTCGCTCATGCGCTTGCAGATCCCAACTCTGATCTTTGTCAACAAGATCGATCGAATGGGTGCTCGCTACGACGAGCTACTCCAATCGATGCGCGAAACCCTGGTCGCAAGCGTTGCGGTGATGAGCACGGTAAGCGAGATCGGAACGCCATCAGCCCGTTCGTTGCCCCGTTCGCTTGCGGATTCGAACGTTCGTGAACAAGTGGCTTCACTGCTGGCTGACAACAGTGAGCAGTTCATGAACGCCTGTGTCTTCGGTGACATTTCGGAGCATGAGTGCCGGGATGAATTGATTCGACAGACCAAGGCGTCATCCATCTGTCCGGTGTTCTTTGGTTCAGCCATCACCGGCGTCGGGGTCGAAGACCTCACGCACGGAATAGTTGCCTTACTCGCCGATCGGGAAACATCCCAAGTGGGTCGGCTGAAGGCACGCGTATTCAAGATCGAGCGCGGACCGAATGGCGAGAAGATCGCGTATGCACGCGTGCATGATGGAGTGCTGCACAAACGCGATCGAGTGTCGATGTGGCGCCACAAGGACGACGGTTCGACAACGTGCTCGGACGGACGCGTGTCGGCTGTTCGTGTGTTCGAGGATGGCGCAACAGTCCGCGAAATGAGCGCAACGCCTGGGGCAATCGCAAAGCTGTGGGGACTGACGGAGGCGCGGGTTGGCGACGAGTTAGGTTCATCCTACGGGGGCAACCCGACAGCACTCTTCGCCCCGCCGACGCTCGAATCGCTTGTCAAACCCAAACGGGCCGAACAAAAAGGCGAGCTGTTCACGGCCATTCAACGCCTGACCGAACAAGACCCGCTCATTCGGGCGAACCGCGACGAACAGTCGGGTCGATCTCGGTCAAGCTCTATGGCGAAGTGCAGAAGGAGGTCATCGGGGCAACCCTGGCCGACTCGTTCGGTATCGAGGTCGAGTTCGGCGATTCGCACACCATCTATGTGGAACGACCCATCGGCACGGGCTCCGCGTTCCAAGCGTTCAATCCGAGCGGGCCGAACTTCTTTTGGGCGACCATCGGGCTGCGGTTGGAACCGGCTCCGATCGGTGCCGGCGTGACGTACGACATCGGAAAATTGCGCGGCATGATCCCGCTCGGGTTCCACAAAGCTGTCGAAGAATCCGTTCGAGAGACTCTTCGCAGCGGCATTTACGGTTGGGAGGTAATCGACTGTGCAGTCACTCTCACGTCGGCCAGATTTCAACCGCCATCAAGTACGGCAGGACAATTCCGCGACCTTGCGACGTTGCTCGTAGCCGAGGCGTTGCTTTCCGCAAGGACGGTGGTATGTGAGCCGATCCATCACTACGAACTCGATACGCCCACGGCAGCTGTGAACCGGGTCATGGCTGCGCTGATTGTCGAGCGCGCTGCCATCGACGATCAGATTTTGAACGGACGCATAAGCCGCCTGACGGGAACGATTCCTGCGAGTCATGTATTTGCGGTTGCTCGGCAGCTTCCAGGGATGACCCATGGAGAAGGAACCTTCGTCACCGACTTCGAGGGTCACGCCCCGGTTGCCGCGCCGTTTCCGAAACGGGAACGCACGGGATCGAACCCGTACGATCGCGATGAGTACATGCTCCACGTGTTTCGCACGATGCCTTGATCGGGGTGGTCGCGCGGCCACATATTCAACGTCAACCGGTGCGGGCTAACCGACCGGAGCGCGCGTAACGACACCGAGGTTCTTTGGCCCGGCGAAGGCAAGGGCGACGCGTTCGTAGGGAATGGCCTGCCTCTCGTAGTAACGAACAAGCTCATCCAGCAGAGCGTCTCTACCGAGGCGCCGTTCCTTGTCCCAAAAGTTGCAACAAGGAACTATCAGCGTCGGTTTTTCTATAGCTGACTCAGCAATCGGACGAGTTGCCTCATCGGGGTGCAGTCCAACGACTAGGTCATAAAAGCCGGCCATTGCCACGTTGTATTCTTCGGCCCGACTCGCGATGCCGCGGAGTGTCCAGCCGCGCGGGTCCACGACTTCGACGTCATACCCGTAACGTTTCGCGAGGAGTCGACTCAGCATCCCTTGACCACCGGCTACGTCCGCGATGTAGCGAACATCGGTGCCGAAGTATTCGTAGATGAATTGAGCGACTACTTCGAATCGATCAATAGCGCCGTGAAAACGATGACGAGGCATGTATCAATTGTCGGTCAAAATAGGTAGTCATAATTCGCGCCTAGCGATTTCAGCAGACGAGCAGACAATGGCGTTCTTTTGGATCTCCGAATTGCGGCGCACCGATCCGGACGCGACTGTTGATGAATTTCGTCATCAAGATTCATGGATTACAGAACGACTTAATTGTACAACGAATGAG
>JBBSGY010000141.1:0-6648 GCA_038253645.1 Acidimicrobiales bacterium | reverse complement strand
GACTTCGAGAGCTTGCAGTTTGATGGCGTCATCACCTTCGGCGTCGCCGTTCAACGCCCCGAAAGCAGCTTTCAATGCAGATTTGAGCGTGAGTTCTTCCTCGCCGAGTGACTCTTGCAAGCGTTGTGCGATTGTCTCTGCTTCGCCCCCGAGCACGCTGTAACCGCTCTCATCCATAACCGTGCCGTCATAGAGGATGTGATAAAGCGCGTCGTCGCTCGTTTCGCCGCCAACCTCGGCTACGAGGATCTCGATTTCGAGCGGCTTCATGTCGTGTGTGAACACTTGGCCGATTGCCTGCGCGTAAGCGTTCGCGAGCGAACGCGCGTCAACGTCTTCACGCGAATAGGAATAGCCCTTTACGTCGGCGTGGCGAACCCCTGCTTGGCGTAGTTGGTCGAATTCGTTGAACTTACCGACACCCGCAAACGCGATTCGGTCATAAATCTCACTGATCTTGTGCAGCGTGCGCGACGGATTCTCTGCGGCAAGCAGGACTCCCCCCGAATAGATGACTGCGATGAGCGAACGACCGCGGGCAATTCCTTTGCGCGCGTAATCCGCCTTGTCTTTCATCAGTTGTTCTGGAGCTACATAAAACGGCATGCTCATGGCATGTGCCCCTGTTCCGTCTTGTGCTGTATAAGCGCGCTGAAACGTTCCGCTACTTCAGTGTCCGGCACTCGGTTGTATCCATCTTTCGTTATGAGTGCGACCATCGGATAGATGCCACGCACTGGATCCGGGCCACCGGTCGCAGAGTCATCGTCTGCAGCTTCATACAGCGAACCGACGCCCAGCTCGATCGCTTCTTCTTTGCTGAGTCCGCGTTTCCAGCCGACCTTGATGACGGGAGCCGCGACGCGACTGCCGGAACCATCCGCGTGGAAATCGTTTTTCTCGGATCGCCCACCGAGAACGTCATAAGCAAAAATGCGACCCACGTTTCGCCTGAGGTCGAAGCCTGCGAAGATCGGCGCAACGACGAAGCCTTGCAGGGCCATCGGAAGATTCTGGCGAATCATGCCGGTCAGTTGGTTTGCCTTGCCTTCCATCGATAGTTGCTTGCCCTCGATCTTCTCGTAGTGCTCGAGTGCGAATTGGAAAGTCCGGATCATCTCCATGCCGAATGCCGCCGACCCCGAGATCGAAATGCCTGAGTAGCGGTCTGCAGGATGAACTTTTTCGATCGTGCGGTCGCTGATGGCGTGACCCATCGTGGCGCGCCGGTCGCTCGCCATCAGCACGCCGTCGGTGTAGTTGATGGCGATAATCGTGGTCGCATGTGGGGCATCGAGCGGGGCAGCCGAGTTACCGCCCGCGATACGTGTCGCCTGGTCAACCCCCGTGCGCCGAAGCAGCTCATTGAAGTCGGAACCCGGCCCGTCGGTCGGAGAGAACATAGGAAGGTTCATTGCCGATGAACCCTAATGGGAACCTTGCTTCTTTGCGCCCTACCCATCGACTGGGTAGCTGCAAGCTTAGGGTGGCTTAGGGTTGGCGCGTGGGTGGCGACGTTCTGTTCATCAAGGGCCTCGAGGTGGAGGCCCTCATCGGCGCGTACGATTGGGAGCGCGAGGTCCTGCAGAAGCTCGTTTTCAATGTGGAGATGCCCACCGATATCGCCGCCGCGCGCTCTGACGCTCTTGGCGATGTGCTCATCAATTACAACTCGGTAGCGGTATGTATTCGTGAGTTCGTCAGCGCAAGCAATTTCGAGCTTTTAGAAGCCCTCGCGGATCGCCTCGTCGCTGTTCTTCAGGATGAGTTTTCGCCGGACTGGATTCGGCTGACGATCGAGAAACCACGACCCGAAACCGGCTACACCGCCGGACTGATCATCGAACGATCTCGTGAACGATGATTTATCTAGTGGCGCCCTTGTTGCCCACAAATGTTCGAGGCGCATTGTTGGACCCCAGGCCTTTGCTGTCTATGAATCCAACCACGTTGTATGTATTCCCATTGCCCAACATCACGCTGAATTTCAGTTTGACTGCATGACCGTCGCGCAGATTGAGGTTTGCATAAGGTGCATAAAAAGTCGAGCTACCAGGCGAGGGAGGCTGGAAATCGGGAGTCGTCGCGACTGGTTGATGTTCGCCGGCGGCGGTTAACGAAACCGCTGTGAGGGATTGTCCAGATTGCCCCACGTCGATGCCGAGATGCCTGTTCCGGTCCCAACGGACGACCACCGGCGCACGTTCAGCGTGCAATTTGCCGCCAGGGGTGAAGACGAGCGACTCCTCCCCGGTATACTCGTTCGTTACTACTTCTGATGCTTTGAGCGGCATCTTGTCGGGGTTCGACGAGGAGTCTGATGTTCCGTGAATTACGCTGCTGAGTGCCACGACCCCGCCCGCACCCAACGCAAACACCGGTATTAACAAGCGACGCATGCGAGAACGCGATTTGGGCATACCCGAAGGGCAAAACTCGGGTGCAAATCGAGGGGGCTACTCGCCGCCCTTTTGCACGTATGACTTCACAAACTCTTCCGCGTTGGAGTCGAGGACCTCGTCGATCTCGTCGAGAAGGTCATCCATCTCCGCCTTCAACTTCTCGCCTTGTTCGTTATTCGCCGGCGCGACGTCTTCGACCTCTTCGTCCTTCTTGGTCGTCGACTCTTTCTTGATTTGCTTGCGTTCAGCCATATTTTCGAATCCCCTATGCCCCGAGCCGGTCTAGGAGCTCGGCGGGCGTTTCACAACTATCTATCAGTTCATCGACCATTTGTGCCGTTCCCCGTAGCGGATCCATCATCGGAACCCGACGTAAGGGGTCTGTACCCAAGTCGAAGACCAATGAGTCCCAATTCGCAGCAGCGACCGAAGACCCCCACCTTTGCAGGCATCGGCCCCTGAAATAGGCACGTGTTCCTCTTGGAGGTTCAGAGACAGCGTGTGTGACCTGGTCATCCTTGGTAAGTCGCTCGATCGACAGCCGTGCGAACAACGACTTCTCCGGACGGAGGTCGTGATATTGCAAGTCCATCGCTGCGAGCCGGGCGTTGCTCCATTCGAGGCCATGGCGTTCACGATAGGCAGTGAGCAACTGATACTTGGCGACCCAATCGAGCTGACCGGCGAGTGACATCGGGTCGGATTCGAGCGCGCCGAGCACGTTTTCCCAACGGTCGAGCACCAGGGCCCCGGTACCGTCTTCTCCCACACAATCGAGGCCCTGTTCTTCTGAGTACTTGCGTGCGCGGTCGAGGTATTCCCACTGAATCTCGAGCGCGGTCATGCGTCGACCATCTTTCATTTCAAGGCCGCGTGTTAGCGAGGTGTCCCAACTCACCTGGTGGATCTCATTTATGGGAGATGTCATCGACAGGTCCAGATCGCCGAGGCGCCCGTCCTCGATCATCGCGAGCACAATCGAGGTGGAACCGACTTTCAGAAACGTCGACACCTCGCTCATGTTCGCGTCGCCGACGATCACATGGAGTCTGCGGTATTTGCGCGCGTCGCCGTGCGGCTCGTCACGGGTGTTGATAATCGGCCGTTTCAGCGTTGTTTCAAGGCCGACTTCTTCCTCGAAAAAGTCTGCGCGCGACGTGAGTTGGAAGTTGACTTCGCGCTCGCCGGTCTCGATTTCTGTGCCGACTTTGCCGGCGCCGCACATAATTTGGCGGGTAACAAAAAACGGGATCATGTGTTGGACGATGCGCGAGAACGGAACCTCGCGATCCATCAGGTAATTCTCATGCGTGCCGTAACTATTACCTTTGCCGTCGCTGTTGTTCTTGTAGACGACGATGTCACCGGCGTCGGGCATGTGGCGCTTCACCGCGAGCATCGATGCCCGAAGGATGTCTTCGCCCGCTTTGTCGTAAAGCGTTACTTCGAGGGCGCTTGAACACTCGGGACTCGAGTATTCGGGATGCGCGTGATCCACGTAATAGCGCGCACCATTTGTGAGGACTGCATTGACGAGATGCGTTTCGACCTCGGGCGGAAGCGAACCCTCGAGCGTGAAACCTCGCGCATCACGACCGGGTGACTCACCTTCAAAATCCCAAACGATGCGACGCGCGAGTTCGGCAATGTAAGAATTGATGAGCACCGAGGATGCCGTGATCGGGTTCGACTCGCCTGCGCCGCGAGAAACGATGCCGTATTCGGTTTCGATTCCGCAGACCTTCGGAATGGCCATGGCGCCGACGTTACTGGGCCTTGCGCCATCACCCTGTTCTAATCACAACAATCGCCATTTTTTCAGACCGCAGGGTTTTGAGAAGGATGCCGGTCGCGTGGCGGCCGCGAGGCTTCACAAAACCTGCGATGTGGGCGACGCTGTGGGAATTAGAGCGGAGCCCATCGCGAGCGTTCGGCCTCCCGCTCTTGCCAGCCTTCGAGTGAGCTCAATGGCGGGAGCGACTCGATCATTGTTTCGTCCTCGCCGGGCACAGTTTCCGCAGCCCCAGTTTTGGAAGCTCCACTTTCCGCAGATCCACTTTCCGCAGATCGAATTTCCGCAGATCCAGTCTCCGCAGATATGTGTTGCCACTGGCCCGGCAGATCTACGCCAGCGTCTTCTAACGCCTCGCTAAGCCTAGAGACGAGAAGCTCGTGAACCTGAGTCGTGATGTGACTCGAGCCTCCCGTCTCACGATCTTTGAATTCGAGGTCGACCTGTGCGATGGCACTCGCCCCGAACGCCTCTTTCACTTGGTGCAGGACCGAGAAGTCCGCGTACCAACCGGGCGCCATCGTCAGGTCTGCAAACACATCCCGAAAGATTGCCTGCTCGCTCGTGAAGGGCTGCTGCAGGGCGGCGAGCTCAGGATCGAACATCGAGATCGCCGCACGGCCCATCGTTTCCGTGGACCGCCCCCCTGTCATGCCTGCGTAGTAACCCTTGGTGAGAACAACGCCGTCTGCTTGACGCAGAAGCGGCGCGATGAGATTGACGACCTTGAACGATTCGAAGGTCAAGTGGTCGCCGTCAATAAAAACAATGATGTCGCCGCCCGCAGCCCATGCACCTTTGCGCATTACGCTGCCGCGACCGCCGAGACTGCAGCTCGGCAGCACATCTTTGAACCGCACGACCTTTGCGCCCGCGAGTTGAGCTGCGATTGCAGTTTCGTCCATCGAGTCGTGGTCCACGACGAGGATTTCGTCAACAAGTTTTGCGTCGATCTGCAGGTCGCTACGGACCGCCTCGACGATGTTGCCGATTGTGCGCCCGCGATTGCGCGCTGAAATAACCACCGAAATCGTCGGTGACTGCCCGGTGCTCTGCATCCGGAAGTTGCGCTTGAGCGCAATGACATCGCTAAGCCGAAATCGTCCAGGCTCGTATGTCCGTACTTCGTCATGCCTTATCGGCTGTGACGGAGTTGCTGTCATAGGTACTTCTCCGGCTGTTCACTTCACGTTCACGATTGGGCCGTGGAGAAGAAACATACACGCCAAAGTATTATGATTCCAAGGCCATGATCGCTAATCGCTGTTGTTGTGCGACAGTCGTAACAAAAAGCCCCTATTTCGTTGACTTTTAGACCGAGTGAGGCCTGTTTTGGTTACATCGACTCGGGGGATTTGGTCCAATTTCATATGGTGGCGAGATGCCGAAAGGAGCAAATCAACCCGGAGAACGACTACTCAGGGCCTTGACGCTTGCCAGTATGTCGAAGCTTGCGATCACACGATTTCACAAACTGCTCGATGGGAATGCTGAGTTCAAGAGGGCCCTCCAAGCCGCTATCTACTTTGACCTGAGCCGGATCGTCAACGGCTCGACAGCGGCACAAGAAGGTTTTGCCACACGACGCGAGACTAATTTGGGCTTGTTGAAAGTGCTCGGTGTTGCGACTGAGCGAGCACCGATTGAAACGCCGGATCGTGGCGGCGACAAAGCAGAGACAAGAACAGTTCTTGTGTCTCGACGCGAGCAGATTTCGGCAGTCGGTCCGGGCGTTTACTTCGCAACATTAAGTGGTCTCAACCAGGAAGAGCTGTTCGTCGGGAACCTTCTCGAGAATGCTCTTCGGCAGCCGACGATGTCGATCAGAGAAGTCATGAGGCGATTCGGCCTTGCGGATCAGGCCGGAAAAGCGTTTGATGGCGACCAACGACTAAATGATCAGCTCGAGGTCGAGGATCTAGTGACGATTCTCGAAACAGCGGCAGACAACCCGCGAAATGAAGCCCTAGCGGGATTGTTTCGAGCAACCGCTGAGACGCTTCCCACGTACTTCGCCGAAGTCGCGCGAGCATCCGGCAGTGGTGATTTTCTGGGCATTGGAACCGCCGCCCGATAGACGGCAGACGCGCGAGTCACTACAGATATTGGCCGGTGGCGACGCGTTCGATTGCGCGACCGCCTTCTTCGCCGTCTTCACCGTCGTCCTTGGGAATGAGCACCCGCAGGAAGACGATGCGCTCGCCCTTCTTGCCGGAGATCTTGGCCCAGTCGTCCGGGTTGGTGGAGTTCGGCAGATCCTCGTTTTCACGGAACTCGTCGCGCACGGCCTGTACGAGGTGGTCAAGCATGATGCCTTTGCCCTCACCCGCAATCTGACGCTTGACGGCTGACTTCTTTGCCTTGCGCACGATGTTTTCGATCATTGCGCCGGAGCTGAAGTCTTTGAAGTAGAGGATCTCCTTGTCCCCGTTGGCATAGGTGACCTCGAGGAAG
>JBBSGY010000140.1:0-6677 GCA_038253645.1 Acidimicrobiales bacterium | reverse complement strand
GGCCGAGGCTGTGAACTCGGGATTGCCGATTGGAATAGAGATCGACATCCGCAATGCCCTCGACGCGCTCGTGATGAACCACAACGCTATCGAGTCCAACCTGTTACTTGGTTCGTCTGGGCTCGCTCGCCTACAGCACGTTTTCGGCGGCCGGCAGATGATCACCTTCAGCGAAGCCCTCGAACTTCTCACCGAAATTCCGTTCGTGAACCTCGAGTTGAAACATGCAGGCCTTGCCAGTGGCGTTCTTAGTTTGCTGCGCGAACATTGTCGCATTACGGATCAACCGCCCAGCGCTTTCATTCTTTCCAGCTTTGCGCCTGCCGTTGTGCGTGAACTGGTCGCGATGGACACCGAGTTCACAACGGCGATATTGGTGGACTGCGACGTATCTTGGCTCGAGCGTAATACCGCGGCCGGCACGATCACGGCGATTCGTTCATTCGATCCACGACCAACCACGCGATCGAGGTGGGTGCTCGATGTCTTAGACCGATGTGGTTCGGACATGTTGAATCCGCATTACTCATTACTCGACGCGGCGTTGCTCAACGGAGCTCGCGAACGCGGCAAGAAGCTGGTCGTTTGGGACGTCAACGACTTCGAATTAATGCAGGAATTGGTGGAACATCCCGAGGTCGCTCATATAGTCACCGATCATCCGGAATACGCGTACAAGCTCAATTCGCAAGAACAATCTCATACGACGAACTGATGACGTCGGATACTTCGGACCAGTCGACTTCGTGCACGGAGAGATCGAACCCAAGCCATGCACCATCACCGTAGTGACGTGCGGACACAATCCGATCATCATCGAAATACATGTCGAGCTTGTTTTCCGAAGGCTTAAATGAAAATACGAACGGATAGCTCGAACTAAAACCCATAGCGAGGAATATTTCACCGCGCGCAACAAAGGTCGGATGGTCCCATTTCTGGACTTCCTTCGCGCCGGGCAGGCCCAAACAAATCTCGCGCAACTTTGGAAAATATTTCTCCCGCACGATGCGCGATCCTAATGGGCCCTAGGGCGTGATGATGATCGTTTGGGAGACGACGAATACGAGGATCGTCGAGATCATTGCGCTGCGGAGACAACGGTCATCAAGAGCATCGGTCGCATGAGCCAGCCTGCCGCAATGAAGGCGGGAAATGCTGCGGCGACGAGACGCGGGAGCGGGCCGTATGGCGACAGAACGGTGAGGATCAGTGACGCGATCGCGTAAACCATCAAAGGAAGCGGTAGACGTTTACGGAATCGCCACAAGAAAAAGACACTCAGCACAACAACACCGAGAAAGAACGTGCGAAGAAAGATGTTCCAGTCTGCCAGCGGGTGGTGAACCGTCGCAATGACGTTTTTCACGTTGATCATTCCGGGAAACGAAGCCTCTGCCCAGCCTTTGGACTGTGCGTGAAAGTACACGAGCGGGTCGCCGGTCTTGTTCCACAAGTATCCGAAGTAGCCAAGTAGTCCGAATGGCGCCAATGCCGGCGCAAGCAAGGATCGCCATTCACGCTGCGACCGAATCGCCGTGAATGCGGCGACAGCACACGCGAAACACAGCGCAACTGCGTGAAACCGCGTCGACGTCGCAAGCGCCGCCATAACGCCTGCGATCAACCAGCGGCGGTCGAGCAACGCGAGCAGGCACGCGGCACTGAGCGCGAACCCGATCGCCTCGGAGTACGCCATTGCAATGGCAATGCATCCCGGGAAAAAGAGCATTAGCGCAGTTGTGGGCAACGCCTTCTCACGACCCATCAACCGTTCCGCGAGCTTGAAGAACAAAACTGAGAACATCGCTCCCGCAAAGAAGTTCACCCACGCGGACGTAATTTCCCAGCTTTTGTGAAACAGTCCCATGAATCCGTGCACGACCATCGGAAACAGCGGAAAGAAAGCGACATTGCTTGCCTCATTGGAAGACGGGTCGTACCTGTATCCGTGTTGTTCGATTTCGCGAAACCATGCACCGTCCCAGCCCGATGTGTCGCCAGGGAACGGCCAACCTCCGACAACCTTGCTCGCCACCGCGAAGGCAAACAGCAAGAGCACGTGAGATGTCACATAAACGGCAAGCGGCGCGCAAACCGACCGCGCATACGCGAGCGCAGCGCGCGACACCGAACTGGGCGCAAGCTCTACTGGCCGCAGAACAGGGCGACCGTCCGGGCTTACCTCGCGGGCAAGACCTGCGTCGGACATACCCACTTAATCGGGAGGGATGGGCTCTGTCTTTAGCGACCAGACGGCCTACCTGACGATCATTGAACGCGGAAACAGCGCAGAGAGGACCTCATCATCTACAACGGCGCCGTATTCGCAGACCTCGAAGGCCTCGATGTGCTTGACCTCGGGCTTCGGGATGAACCTCGATACACCACCGGGGTCTCCCCAGTAGCGCTTCAGCCATTCGATCCGGTCCGCCTGCGTCGCCGGGACCGGTTCGACAATCGGCTTGACGAACGGCAGCCATTCGAACACCTGCGACTCGTGATGAGCAAGATTCTGCATCTTCCGGTCGATGACAGGCGTGATGTCGACAATCACATCGGGTGCAAACGGTACCGGCTTTTTGAAACCGTCTTGATGAAAGAAGATAGCCGGCGATTTGTCCAGCGCATGTGTCTCGGGGCACACGTTCGGAACCGTCAGCAGGAACGAACAGTCTCGAGCGAGGACGCTCGTTGCTCTGTGATCCGTGTGATAGTCGTATGGCCTCGGCGAAATGATTACGTCAGGCTTCTGCTCACGAATCAAACGCATGAGTTTGTGACGCGTTGCAAGATCGGCCACCAACTCCCCGTCCAACAAATCCATGACGATGTAGGTGATGTCGAGGAACTTTGCGGCGCGCTTGGTTTCATTCAAACGGCGGTCGGCGAGCGCAGTACGAGATAGCTCGTGATGGCCAGCACTTCCATCTGTCATCGATACAAAGATGATGTTATGTCCGAGTTGTCGGAGGAGAATTGCCGTTCCGCCGAATTGGATATCTGCATCATCGGGATGCGCGCCAATGAACATGTAGGTCTTTTGCACAGCCGGAACTTAGCCGTACCGCGAAAATGGGCCCCGACCGGGTTGGTCGAGGCCCATTTTCAATCGGCTACGGGGTGTACTTCCAGACCGACACACGGTCGATCTGTACGTTGCCTGAAGTGTCGTTCGGCACCGTGCCGTCGAGCTTCGTCTCGGTCTGAAGCACCCAATGCATCGGGGTGTTCGGAACACGGTTTGTCGAATGACCGATCACCTGACCGTCCAGGATGAACGTCATGTCGCCCGGCTTCCACTCCAACGTCGCGGTGTGCCAGTCGGGGAACCTGGCGTTGGTGCTGTACGCATCCTGGTCGCCACCCGAGGTTCCACCTTGGCGGTGCATATACGCCCCGATGGAACCATCGAGATTGCCCTCGGGAAAGTCGACCTCACCGTCGCGTGGCCAAACTTCGCTCTGCGGCCAAAGCAACCATGCAGTCTTGTAGCCGGCGACAGCGTCGGCACGGAAGCGAACTTCGTAACGGCCGTACATCATGTTCGAATAGCTCGTGCCGGGGATCTTCGGCATCGGTGCTGCAACGTGATGCACACCGTCAGACGTAGTGTTGAGGTGCATGTTCATCATGCCGTTGTTCACGCTCAAGATGCCCGGGTCATACGTGCCGCGCTTTGACGTGTCTTGCCATCCGTAAGCGTATGCATCCCAGTTCGAGTACTTGCTGAGGAAGCTGCCCTCGGTGGCATTCGTGTTGAAGTCATCATTGAACGCAAGCGTCCACGGACCACCCGGGTTCGGGTTGGGGTTGGTCGACGGTGCAACAGTTGTCGTTGTCGACAATGTTGTGGTTGTCGTTGTCGTTGTCGGTGCTGCCGTTGTCGTTGTGGTCGTCGTCGGAATTGGTGTCGGAGCCGGCGCCGTGCCCGATGCAACATGCAGCTCAACGAAGTCGAGCTTCGTGTTGGTGCCGCCGAGTCCGTCAACTGTTAGATGTCCATCGCCGACCGTGACTCGTGCCGTCGTGATGTAGTTGGTGTTGCCTGAAGAAGGCGTGAAGTCAAGAACCTTTGCACCCTCGAGGTTGATCACGTGGTGTGAGTCGATGTAACCAGGGTCACCGACGCCAAGAGTAACGTCATACGTGCCGTTGGCAACGGTGCGCTCCCAAGTTCCATCGACATGCACGCCCGAGGTCGAACCCGGCAGCTGCATGTGCATAAACGTGTCGAGGCGCTTGTCGGAGTTCGAGTTGCGCTCACGGCCGTTACCGACAATCGAAGTTGCGGTGCCGAAGGGGTCATACCAACCGTACGTGCGTGTTGCATCGAACGCCTGGCCGTAGTCGTTTACGTAGCCCGCAGGTGTGGTTCCACCCTGTGGTCCGAAGTTGACACTGAAACTCGTTGTTCCCGACGAAACCGGAACAGTGGTAGTTGTCGGTGCAACCGTGGTTGTCGTCGTGTCCGGGACTGACGTTGTCGTGGTTGACCCGGGTGCGCCAGTCGTGGACGTGGTCGTCGTCGTGTCCGGGACTGACGTAGTCGTGGTCATGTCCGGGACTGACGTAGTCGTAGTTGTTGTAATCGGTACGCCGGTAGTGGTGGTCGTTGACGGCGTCTGAACAAAATTGAGTTGCTTGCGGTCGGTCTTTCCGCTTGCGGTCACGATGCGATAGCCACCGAGGTTATCGGGCACCACTGCAATCGCCGGCCCGTTCGAATTCGCTACACCGGCTCCGAGGAACGGTGCATCACCAAAGGCGAAGATGCCGCCATCTGCTGCGACCATCCAATAGCCGTTGGCCGACTTCATGCTCGACATGGCAACAACAGGTTCATTGAGCGAGATGCTGCCAGTGGAACCGAGGAACGGAGCATTGCCGTAAGCGAAGATTCCGCCATCGGATGCAACCATCCAATAACCCTTGCCGTCAGTCGTTGCGGTCATGCCGACGATCGGCTTGTTGAGCTTGATACCGCCGGTCGATCCGAAGAACGGCGCATCGCCGTATGCGAAGATTCCGCCGTCGGATGCAACCATCCAATACCCCTTGGCTGATGGGGTGCTTGTCATGCCGACGATCGGCTTGTTGAGCTTGATACTGCCGGTCGAGCCGAAGAAGGCAGCGTTGCCGAAGCTGAAGATGCCGCCGTCACCGGCAACGAGCCAGTAGCCGCCGCCGTCCGGCGTTGCCGCCATGCCGACAATGGACTTGTTGAGTCTTGTGCTACTCATGTCGCCGAGCTGCTGGGCGTTTCCGAACGCTTGAACCTTTCCGCCGGCCGTAACCAGCCAATACCCATCAGCACCGGGAAGCGAGGCGGAGCCGACAAAGGCCGGCACGTCAGCTGCTGCAGGGCGTAGCGGCAATGCCACCGCCAGGGTGGCGAACATCATTGCCAGGGCGATCCGTCCGAACCTGAAGTTCAGACGACGGACGATGAGAGAACGCAGGAGGGAAATCATGCAGGTCCTCGATCGACCCTCTTGAGAAAGCCTTGAGCACGGAGGGTGGTATTAATGCCTTTGACAACCCCACGCGGCGCGTTCGTAACATTGTCGTCATGAACTGCGGTGGGGTCGCGTCAATTTGGCCCGGTGAACCTGGGTTGCGCCAGTTGACGCTCGAAGCACGTCACAAGCGTCGAAATCGAGGATGTCGCCGCACCAGCCCCAGGGGGGCAGATGGTGCAACATCCTTGATGGATAGGCGACGATTAGGGAAGCATCACGTGGGGATTCATGATGCCGTTCGGATCGAAGGTGTGCTTCAACATGCGGAACACCCTTATCTCTTCCGGGGATCGAGAAAGATGTAGGTACTTTGCTTTGGCGGTTCCGATGCCGTGCTCGGCGCTGATACTGCCTTGATGACGCGAAGTGAGCTCCAGAACGAGAGCGTCGAGTTCCTTGCTTTCTGCCCGGCTCATGAGGTTGATATGGAGGTTGCCGTCGCCGATGTGGCCGAAGACAACTGACACCGTTTCAGGAAAACTCGCTCGCAAGAGCGTGTCCAGCTCATTCAAGAACTGTGTTGTGTGTCGGAGCGGAACTGACACGTCGTACTTCTGGGGTGCGTCGAATCCCCGAGCGCGGCAATACGCTCCGATCGCCGCGCTGTGATTTGTGCGCCACCGCCATAAGAGCGCACGCGCTTCGTCATCAACTGCGAGCAAGTACTGCTTGTCATTCAATTCGCGCACGATCACATTCGACGGATCCGTTGCGCCAACGACCTCTACGACGAGCTGCACGGTCGTGTCATCCAGTGGCGACTGTTCGCCGAGATGTTCCGCGACGATTGCAACGCCAGGAGGAAACATGACCTCGGCAGATTCGAGCCGTCCTGACCCGCGCAGTTTCTTGACCAGCCCGAGCGCTTCTTCGAAAGCAGAAACACTTACAAGCGCTGTCGCGCGGCATGCCGGAAGTGGAACGAGCTTTACGGTCGCGGCCGTTACGATTCCGAGCGTTCCTTCGCTGCCGCAAAACAAATTGGCAAGGTCATATCCCGTGTTGTCTTTCGGCAGCCCGCCGAGGTGAGATACAACGGTGCCGTCCGCTAGAACCACCTCGACGCCAAGGAGTTGGTGACGCATAGAGCCATAACGCAGAAACCGCAGACCTCCGGCGTTTGTCGCGATCATTCCGCCGATCGTTGCCTCGTCT
>JBBSGY010000139.1:0-6681 GCA_038253645.1 Acidimicrobiales bacterium | reverse complement strand
GTCGCAGGCGCATCGGCACGCACTTTAGATCGCATGCCAGTTCAGGATTGTGACACCCCGTGTTAACCCGCGTGCACCGAACCGGAAGCCGCTCGAACGAGGCTGTTCATCCACAGACTCGCGCCTCGGAGTCCCCTTTAGAGGCTCTGAGCGATGTTAAAGATCGCCGGTCCGAGCACTACCACGAATAGTGCAGGGAAGATCAAGAAGGTCATCGGCAGAAGCATCTTGACCGGAGCCTTCTGCGCTGCCTCGTGGGCGAGCTGACGGCGCTTGATCCGCATTTCGTCGGCTTGAGCACGGAGCACCCGGCCGATCGACACACCGAACTGGTCAGCCTGCACCATTGACATCGTGAAGCTTTTGACCTCGTCGACTCCAATGCGCTGATCCATTGCGATCAGAGCTTCGGAGCGAGACGCACCCGCTCGCATTTCACCGATCATGCGGTTGAACTCATCGGTGAGTTCGCCCGGCACGGCCTCGGTGATGCGGTCGATTGCCTGCTCGAAACCAAGGCCGGCTTCGACGCTGATCGTCAAAAGGTCAAGGAAATCAGGAAGCGCACGGCGGATCGCTTTTTGGCGCTTGCCTGCCCTGTTGTTGAGCTGGCCGTCGGGACCAATGGCGAGCATCAACGCGACGAGGCCGAAGATCATCATGCCGTTCTTGCTGCTCAGCGGAAGGAGCCACACAATGATCCCGGCAACAGGAATGAGACCGATCGTCAAAACTCGAAAGCCGAGGAATCGATCGAGTTCTTCAGGACCGCGACGTCCGGCATGAATCAGTTTCTGGCGGCAGGACTCGATGTAACCGGCAGGCGTCAGGCGCTCGCCGAGCTCAATGAAACGGTTGAAGATCGGCGCGATTACGCGATCCATGAATGCCGACTCTGACGCAACGGGCTCGTCGTTCTTCCACGAATACGATTCAATGGCCCGCAACGATGCACGGCCGGCGAGTTTTGTCTCTGCGGTGAGCACCGAGTAGATCAGGAAGAGGATCACCGATCCAAAAAGCGCCCCGCCGATGAGGAATGGAATGATCTGTGCAATGGATGCCATTATTACGCCTCGATTTGGGTCATCTTGTTCATGGTTAAGTAACCGACAACGATCATTACGCCTGCACCGGCAAGCGCCACTTGGCCAAGGAACTGGCTGAGCAACGGCTGCATGTATGCGGGATTCATCAGCGCGATGATTCCGCCGATCGCCGGCGGCAACACCGAGAGCACAATTGCGGAGATGCGGCCTTCGGCGGTGAGAGCGCGCACTTCGCGGCGCAGACGCTCACGCTGAATCATCGTCTCGCTGACGGTCATCAACAGTTCGGCCAGGTTTCCACCGACCTCACGCTGAATCTTGATGGCCATGACGGCCCATTCGAAGTCTTCCGAAACCATGCGGTCCGAGATGTCCTGCAAAGCGAGCTCGACCGGGCGGCCGAGTCGTGCTTCGGACATTGCACGCTGTAGTTCGCTGCCCATGGGAGCATCGCTTTGCTTGGCTACTGCGTCGAGACCTTGCATGAGCGAGTAACCCGCACGCAACGACCCCGACAACAACTGCAATGTGTCAGGAAGCTGCGAGGTGAACTTGCGCTTGCGGTGACCGGCAAGAAAGCCCGTGATTGCAACCGGAAGGAACGCGAAGGTGAAACCGGCGAAGAAGAGGCCGAGAATTCCGAACAGCGCCGCACCGATGAGCATCGCGACAACCGCGGAAACCGCAGTGAAGAACAATGCTTCGGCAGGCTTCAACGGAAGGTCTGCTTGCTCAAGTCGAGTGCGGACCTTGACGAGAAGACCGCGCTCTTCGGCAAGCTTCGCCGTCTCGGCGACTGCTCGCTTGATGAACGCGCTGTCGGCAAGTTTGCTGAAGTCGAGGTGGTCTGACTCGTCTTCATCCGAGTACGGACGCAACGCCTTCGAAAGTTCTTTGCGGTCCTTCAGGATAATTTCGACGATTCCGTAGACGAGGATGCCGACGCCCAGAAGAGAAAGGCCGGCGATCATCATCAGACCGAGTGTTCCTTGAAGGATCTTCGGAATGGGCGATTTTGCCTCGACAGATGGGTTGACCGCGGCCCCTTCGCTTATAGTTCCCGGGCTGGTGTGCGCGACCGCGGTTGCGTTTCCAACAGTGACACTGATGTCGAGAACCTTGCTCGAAGGCAACGAACGGTATGTAATGACTGCCTGCGATGCAAGGTTCGACTCGATGCCGGTAAGGATCTGACTCAGCGCATCGGGGTCTGCCGTCTCGATGTAACGACCACCGGTAGTGGCTGAGAGCGCTTGTAGGTTCGCAACGTTGACGGCTTGACGCTGACGAACGGCGACGCTGAACACAACAGCCTTTGCCGAACGAAGTTGCGCTTGAGCGGAAGTGAATGTGCCGGCAGGTGAAAGCGAGTCAGGTGTGCCACTGACGATCACAACGTTTGGCTGAAGGTCAGGAGCTGCTGTGAGCAAGCCCGCCGCAACCTGTGCGCCCTTCCACAGCGCGTTGTCACCCGATGCAGAAACATTGTTGATGGAATCGATCAGCAATTGCGGGTCGCTCGTGAAGTTGACGACCGGTCGCGCTTCGTTGTTTGTTGCTACGATCGCAAACTTCTCGTTCGGTGCCTTCGAGCGAACCATGTCTATCGCAGCGCTTTTCGCCTTTACAATTGCGTCGCCGTCTTTCATCGCGCTCGACGTGTCGAGAACCAGAACGACACCCACGCCAAGGCCTGCGGACTCAGGCGTTTCGCTGGTAGCGCCCGAGATCGTTTTCCCGTTCTCGGTGACCTTGATCTCCTCGGTTCTCGAAGCAACCGGAGGGCGCAGGACGGTTAACTTTACGTGCGGAAACGACGTCGTATCCGTCGAACGTAGGACCGGGGCGCTTGCGGCCGCTTCTGCAGTCGGTGCACTTATGACAAGTGCACCCACGGTGACGACGGCTGCCGCGAGTAACCGAACGTTTACAAAGATAAGTTTTTTCACTAGAACTGACCATTCCTTCTGACGAAGGGCTCAGGCTCGAACAGCTCAGCCGGAAGCTTGATGCCGTAATCGAGCAAGTGCTCAGTGAACTTCGGACGGATACCCAATGACTTCAAGTGACCGAGAAACTTGCCGTGGTCGTCAACACCCATGCCGTAGTCGAACAAGAACAAGTCCTGAAGGACGATTGTCTCGCCTTCCATGCCTTGCACTTCGGTGATGTGCGTTACACGGCGTGATCCGTCCCGCAAACGCGTGAGGTGAATCACAAGGTCGACAGCGGATGCGATTTGTTCACGAATGGCTCGAATCGGCAAGTCGTAACCAGCCATGAGAGTCATCGTCTCGATACGAGACAGCGTGTCACGAGGTGTGTTGGAGTGCACGGTTGCAAGTGATCCATCATGACCTGTGTTCATTGCCTGGAGCATGTCGAGCGCCTCGCCGGCACGAACTTCACCGACGACGATGCGGTCGGGACGCATACGCAACGAGTTACGCACGAGGTCACGAATTGTAACTGCACCCTTGCCTTCGACATTCGGCGGTCGAGTTTCCATCGAAAGAACGTGGTCTTGTTTCAGTTGCAGTTCCTTGGCGTCTTCGACAGTTACAATCCGCTCGTCTTCGGGAATGAACGACGAAACAACGTTGAGCATTGTGGTCTTACCGGTACCGGTACCACCAGAGATGATGATGTTGGTACGACCGAGAACACATGCCTCTATGAACTGCGCAACCTTCGCATTGAAGCTGCCGAACTTCACGAGGTCGGCAACAGTCAGCGGGTCGCGGCTGAACTTACGAATCGTAAGGAACGGACCGCCGACGGCGAGTGGGTGGATGACAGCGTTGACACGGGAACCGTCGAGAAGGCGAGCGTCAACCATTGGTGAGGCTTCGTCGATACGGCGACCGACCTGGCTGACGATCTTGTCGATGATGCGGCGAAGGTGGCCTTCGTCGAGGAATGCAGTGTCGGTAAGCGTGAGCTTGCCGCTCTTTTCCACGTAAATCTGGTCAGGACCGTTGACCATGACTTCAGAGACATCGTCGTCACTCAGATAGCTGTCAATCGGACCGTAGCCGAGGACGTCGTCGATGACGTCCTTGATGAGCTGAGCCTTGTCAGCCGAAGATAACGGCGCGCGCTCCTTGTTGAGCGCAGCATGCAACTCGTCTTCGACGCGACGGCGTAGTTCGACTTCGGAGAGTCGCTGGTCGAAGAGAAGCGGACCGATCTCCTCGATCACATGTTGGTGGATCTTGAGACGAAGCTTGTCGAGCACCGGGTCACGGTGACGGCGCGGAGTGTCGTTGTGTTGGTTGTGACCTGGGTGATTGTTGGAACCACTGTGGCCACCTCCACCTCCACCGCCAGGCGCCGGGTGAGCAGGCGCGCCCGGTGCACCGGTTGGCCCGGCACCACCGTTCTGTGCTTGCTGCGCTTCATGCAGACGCTTGTACAAAGACATTGTTTACGCCTCTCTCTTTACCGAACCGGAGCGGATTGCTTGATCAAATCCGCCAACTGTTCGATTGACTTTGCAACAGCCGACTTCGGTGCTTCCAGAACAGCAGGATTTCCCTTGTTCACGGACTGTGGTACCAACACGTCTGACGGCATAAGAATTTCTGCCTTGATCTGCAGGGTGCGCTCCACTTCACCGATGTCGAGCTTTACCTTCGCGTTTGCACGGTTGAGGAGCAGACGCACACGCGAAACCGGCATGTCGAGCAGCCGCAGAACCTGCAAGCCGATCTTGACGTTCTTGATCGCGGGGATGTCCATGCCCGCAACTATGATGATGTCGTCACTGTGTTCGAGCACCGCAAGGTTCACTTCGTTGAAGTGGCTCGGTGTGTCGACAATGACGTGACCGGCGAAGGTCGAGAGCAGCTGAATGATCTTTGTCATGTCCGGACCGTTTACCTGGTCGGCAAAACCGGGTTCGAGCGGGCTCGCCAGAACATAGACGCCACTGCGCTCGTGCCGCACCAGAAGCGAACGAAGAAGGTTCTGGTCGAGACGGTCGATGTTGGCGACTGCGTCGACGATCGTGTGGCGCGGTGTGAGCTTGAGCATGACCGCAACGTCACCGAACTGAAGGTCGGCATCGAGAAGCACGACCGGCTTCTCCGATGTGCGGGCAAGCTGAACGGCAAGGTTGCATGCAATCACGCTCTTGCCGGTTCCACCCTTGGTGGAAAAAATGGTTGTCACGCGGCCACGGTCAAGCGGTGCGCCTTCTACTTCATCGCTTGGCGCAGGTCCGGCGGGGGCAATCGTGAGAGTTTGCGCTGCACGTTCCACGGACTCAGTGAGCTGCGCTTCGTCAACAGGAAGTTGAACAACGTCACTCACACCAGCGCGAATTGCGTGCTGCATGATCTGTGTCGACAGTTCATGAACTGCGAGAACTGCTGCAGTGTTAGGACGATTGCGGATCATTGAAGCCACAAGCGCAAGGCGGTCCGATTCGGCGAACGAAGGACCTATCACCAATACGACGGGAACTTCACCCGCTCGCTCGGTAACCGAGTCGAGTGAAGCGAAAACACCGGCGTGTGCGCGCTCGCCCAACTGCACGGCGAGACGTGTGCGTGTTTTGGGGTCTTCGTCGACTACGGCAATTGCGTAGACGACCGAAGAGGCGGCTCGTGTGCTCAGCACTTCTTGCTCCTACTGGGTTAAAGGGTTTGGGATGATTTCGAGAATTTGTGCCGGGTGCGCTGTGTGGCGCACCCGGCTTGATTGATCAGTTGTGACTAGTTGGTCGGGTACGGGGTTGAGCCCGTGCCGTTGAACACGCCGTTGGAGTCGACGGTTGCAGGCTTCGCAACAGGCTGGTTGTCGGGCTGCACGAGAGTCAGATAGAAGGTGAACTTGTCCTGCGCCGACTGAATCAACGCTATTCGCTGCGCAGATTCGAGCGGCAATGCGAAAGTGATGAGCCCGGAGTCTGACGATGCAGCCGCAGCTGCGGTGCTCTTCGAATCGGTTGTCTCGCCGGCTTGTGCCGCGGCTTTCGAGCCGATCGCAAGGATGTTCGCGTTCTGGTACAGCGTCTGCACCTTTGTGCTGCCATCTGAAACCTTCTCGGAGACAAGCACGTTCACCTTGTCACCCGGAAGCAACAGTCCTGCAACACCGTGGATGCGGTCGACACTGATCGAGACTGCAACTTGACCGGCCGGCACGCGCTGTGCGTTGGTGACCTGGGCAACGCTTTGATCGACGAACTGTCCATCAACAAGAACCTGACCCGGCGACAGTTCGTTGATTGCAACCTTGTTCTTGATGTCATCAAGCTTGGCAACTGACGAACCCGGGCGAAACTCCTGTGGGATCTTGCCGGTACCGACGAACTCCTGCGAGACTGCGATCTCACCGGGAAGACCCTTCGGAACCTTCTTCTTGACGACGAACACCTGCACGCGCTTCGCGTTGTCGTAAGCGCGCTGCTGCGCACTGTTCAGGTAGTACACGTTCCCAATAAACGCCAGTGCTGCAAGAACTAGCGCTACTGCGATGAGCAACGTCCGCTTCGAGTTCACAGTGGACACCCTTCTTTGCGTCTCTAGTGGGGGAAGTCCTCCTTCCGCCCTCGGGTCCCATATCGGCCATCTGACCGGCCAAGGTGAGTGGAACTTCATCAAGATGGGTCTCAAGACCCACCTCG
>JBBSGY010000138.1:0-6692 GCA_038253645.1 Acidimicrobiales bacterium | reverse complement strand
TTCTTTTTTTCGAGGGCACATTGCCAAATCATCGTTTTGATCATCGGCATCTTCTGTCTGAGATGGTCGGCGACTCGCCACCAAGTGCTCCGATAGAAGCGATTTATGTGTCGACCAAAGGCCGACCCTCTGTCGCCGAGGAACTCGTCGAGCTCTTGGGCATGCTGGACATACCGGTGAACATCATGGTATCGACGATCGAGGACTTTCCAGACATTTCGGTTCCGGCTCAGTCACTCGACATACTTCTTGTCCGGCCGAGTAAGTTCGAAATTGAATCGAGCCTGCCCGCACATCGTTTTTCTAACGAGTCGTGCCGCACGCTTGAGTGGGATCTCCATAACAAGCGGAACGCGGCACTTGCGCTGGCAAGACAACGCGGAGAAAAACGCATTCTGTTGCTCGACGACGACATACGCGGATTGCAAAACTCCCACATCGAGAGGGCAGGATCGGCGCTCGATCATTCACACATCGCGGGTTTTGCAATTGACGGCCTGTTGGACAATTCCGTCATCAGTCATATCTGCCGGATGGTCGGGTTCTCACAAGGCACGTTCATTTCCGGTTCGTGCTTGGGAATCGATGTTGAGCAGGTTTCTTCAATGTTTCCGCCGATCTACAACGAAGACTGGCTCTTGATGCTGGGCGCATTGGCGAAACGAATGGTGGCGGTTGTCGGCACAGTCGAGCAATTGTCAGTGGAAGCAACCTCGTACATCAGCCGTGCGTTGTTTCAAGAATTTGGCGAGGTACTCGCCGAAGGACGTTTCGCCGCGCTGCCGCACGATCTCACGGCGATCACTTCCATTGATTATTGGTCTACCTATCTCGGCTCACGACGCCGGCTACTCGCGATGCTGACCGCAGAGCTGTCGACTAGAAACGACGAAGCCGCGCGGGAAGCACGCGCTGCCGTAGTCAACGCACTGAGTGCGCTCAACACGGTCTTGCCGGCGGACTGTGTGAGTTATTTCAAGCTTCTCGATGAACAGAACGAGCGTTGGGCGACAACATTCCATTCAGGCGATGTTTCAGAACTCGTCGATGCGACTTCCATTCGGCCGCGACGCTCACGTGCGGCGCCGAGAACCGAAACTATTTGGCGGTATGGCGATGGCGCAGTCGTGACGATCGTATGTCCAACATTTCCCAAAGACTACCGTCCGCGGTTCGCGGAGAAAACCGAACGCAATCACACGAGTGCGTTAGCGCTTGCGGATCTTGACGCAGCCATTGATCTCTTGGGCGAACTAAATAGGCTCAATCCGACTGCAGACATTCGAATTCGATCAGCCTACGAGTTGACACCAAAATTGATTGCGGAGGACTTGGTTCTGGTTGGCGGCGTGATTTGGAACTCCGCAACCGAGCGGTTCATGCAGCTATTGGAATTGCCGGTTCGTCAGTCCGCAACCATCTTCGCGGACGTAGACGACGTGTTTGTGTTGTCCGACGACGGTGTCGATTTCGAATTCAGTCCCACTTCAATCGATGGTGAAGCGAATTTAGTGTCCGAAGATGTCGCGCTTTTTGTGCGGGCCGTCAATCCATTCGCGAAACACCGCTCCGTGACCATCTGCAACGGGGTGTTGAGTCGCGGCGTCGTTGGTATCACCCAGGCATTCGTTCATCCGAACGTGTCGGGCGAAAATTCGCGTTACGTAAAATCGAAGTTTCGCGAAGGCACGTATTGTGCGTTGATACGTGTGCCCGTTTTCAACGGCGAAGTCATTCCTCCCGACATAACTCAAGCGCGCAACCGACTCTTCGAGTGGACAAGGCCGCATTCTGTCGCTTGCGTCGCCCCATGACAGATTTGGCGATTGAGCTTGGCGGCACGTGGTACTCGGCGGTGGCCGTAGATGACGGCGAACAGTTCGCGACTAGTCCGGTCGTCAAAATTTCGAGACCTGCGTTCACTAATCCGTTGCAAATACAAGAGTCATTGCGGAGTCTGGCGGACCTCGCACTGGACGGAAGGTCCGTGACGCGGGTCGGTGTCTCGACGCCTTCCGGCAATGGTTTCCATGGCCTCGCGGATCCGGAATTCGATGTGCAATCGCCCACAAAAGTCATTGCCGCGGGCGCGATCTTCGGCGGGCTCATCAGGGATGGTCGCGCGCCTCATGTTCCATTGCGCGAAGTCGTTGCTCTCGCATGCGGTACTCAGCTCGGAAACGTCACGGTTCTCAACGACGGCCTCGCTGCTGTTGCGGCCGAGTTTGCGGAGGGTGTGGCCGAAGGTGTTCCGAATTGTGCGGAAGTGATTCTTTCGACCGGCTTCGGTGTCGGCATCATGGAAGACGGAGCTGTGCTCGAGGATGCCGCCGGTCTCAGTCTTGAACCTGGACACATCACGATGGAAAACCTGGCCTCCCCCGCACCTTGTGGCGATGACGGAAAGACGAACCATCCGCTGGCGGCCTTTTCCGGAGGTTCGGTCAGATACGTTGACGGCCCTCCGCCCTTGACCGGTTATTCGATGACGATTCGCGAACGTTGGATCTCGTTCGGTTTGCCGTGGGTTGCCATGTCGCTGGCTCCAGCGCTCGAACGACACGCCTGCGATCTGATGGTGGTGCGAGGCTCGCTCGGTGTCGCGTGGTTCAACGAGATAAAAGAACCGTTGCAAGCTTGTTTGCGGAGCTTGGGAGTTAAAGAGATCGAAGTCGTTCAGACAACGCTCGGCGATAACGCCGGTCTTCGTGGTGCACTTGCCACCGCTCGTGGTGAAGTTGCCGTACGTGAAGTCGATTGGACTGAGCCCCGAGCCGAAGCGCAAGCTCTTTCGAGTTCAGCTCCGTTGAATACGAGCCTAGGTGGGGTGAACTAGCTCGGGCGTTTGTAATTCCTCGTGGCAAATTAGTTCGAGATCTGCATATTCATTTGTGACCGGGGGTAGTGACGTTGCAACCACTCATCTGAAGGAGTTGCATGGGATTCAACCCGCTCGACCACAAGGGCATGCCGCTCGACAAGCAGTTGCGAAGCACTAAGGAGATGGTGTCAGAGCCATATGACGCTCGGGATATTGAGCCTTACGCGCACTGTCGCATCATCGCTATGAACGGCATCGAAGTGGAATCGATCATGTTTTCGCACAACTTCAATCGCCGCATCGATTTACCCGAGGTCAAACAGAAGTTAGCCGAAGGCCGTCGAATTGAGCAGCAGCAGCAACAACGCGCTGTGAACTGGCTGATCCCCGCGACAGAGTCGACCCTCGAAATTACGATTGGATATGAACAACTCGCTGTTGATCTCACGGCGTGGATCGCGCGTTGTGAACCCGATCCCTACCTCACTCAGGTGTATGAGTTTGGCTTGCTCGAAGACTTCGATCATTTGTATCGATACGCAAAATCTCTACGAACTGCTCGAGGGCAAAAGGCCGATGCGGTGGTGCAGCAGCTGACGGAAGTGATGCCGGGGCGGCCTACGACCCAGCATCACCGTCATCCCGATAACTCAATCCGCAAGCACTACAACAAGCACACCGCCGACCCGCTTTCACGCCTGCATGCGTTGACGATCACGTCCGCTGAGCAACAAACCATGAACTTCTATATGAACATCGGCAACCGCTTTCTGGAGCCTGCCGCGCGCCAGCTGTATGCGGAGATCGGCATGATCGAAGAGCAGCGTGCGACTTCATGCGTCGCTACGACGGACGCTAGCCGGCAGAAGTGCTTCCTACCGAGCTTCCGAACGTATTGACAATGGAACCGAACAAGCAATACGTGCGCGAAGTGTTGGCCGAGCAGGTCGACCTCACGTTCCTTGGAACGGAGCCGGTAACCGAGACGCATGCGCGGTTCGAGGAATACCAGAACGCGGTGTTGTCAGACGGGTCCCCAAGTGAAGAAGTGATTGACATGAACGTCGCGAAGAACGGCACCGACTACCGAATCGAAACCGAGGGTCCTAATCCCGTTGAGCGCCTACGCCGCGAGAACTACGCGGCCAACCGCAAAAGAGCAAAGTAAATGTCAGACACACACTCACGAGAGTGCAACCCGACACGAATGCGGTCTCGATGGAGGCCATGCTTCTCACAATTCAGCCGGAATGCTCGGTTACCGATGACGACTACGCGAACTTCGCCGTCGACTCAGGACTCAGCGGTCCATTCCTGGCAAATCTGCCGGCGTCATGTTCACCCACGAGAACGACGGCATAGGCACGTGGCGTGCGCTTGATGCAATGACCACGAATCCAGCAGTGAAGCCGGTGTTCAAGCGGCCCGCAGTCGAGCGGCACTACAACACAATGCGCCGAACGCTCGTGACCTCATCGCTACCCAGGTAAAGAGCGGGCTTGCGGAAAAGGCGCCGAAACAGGCAAAAAACTCGTCTCAAAAGTAAACGACGCGTCGCGCTAGCCGCCGCATCGTACTTGGGTGGCCGACATAACTGCTTCGATAACGAGGTCAGTCTTCGGGAAGAGCAGCGAAGTTTTTAGATGCGCATCTTGCGCTTTTATGACCTCGTCAGCTTTGTTGCCATGGAATGCGGTCTCACATGGTCCACCCAATTGTTTGCATGTCATTTTTTTCATGCTCATCACCTCCCGCTTCAGTGTCTGACGGTAGCCGACATAGTCAGAGCCCTGGCAAGCGGGCTTGCGAAAGGCGTCATAAGCAATGACGCGCTACTTCGTCAGGTCAAGACAGGAGTTCTAACGATGGACAAGATCCCGACGCTCTACGAGCGCTATAGCAAGTTTAAGGTGACGCCGCGCCCAAAAGAAGACTGCGCATGGGCGCTCAACGGCGAAGGCATAGCCACAGAGAAGCTCGACGGCATGAACGTGTAGCTTACCGTCCGGTCAGGAAACCTCGTACGTCTGGAGAAGCGACACAATCCTGATGCACCGACAACCACACCATTGCCTGTGAAATTGTGCAAACAGCTTGTAGATGCGTGCGCTTTTCCCTATCCCATTTGGCAAATGGGAGCGCGCGAGCAGACTGATGGCCCTCTGCTTTGCCGATTCCACAATCGCGCCAGCGCCCGCTGCCCGCCACCGAAGTGGCCCGCCTCAGCGCCTCGAAACTAAGCGAGGCAAACCTCGGGCCGATAAGTCATTTGTGACCTCGTTGTCTTTGGCCGCCGGAATTGCCATCGCACTCACTATTGCCGCGCCAATGGCTCAGTTATTTCACCTCTGGAAAATACGATCTGCCGACGGCCTCAGCTTATCGGCCATCACAATCGGTCCAGCGGTGTCGGGGATGTGGTTTCTCTACGGCATTTCTGTCAAGGACTTCTCACTTACTTTCGCTTACGGAACGACGACGATCTCAGGACTAGCGACAATCCTCCTCGCCTATTCACTCTCGCACGTCCCGGCTGTACGGCCTCTATGCCTGGCACTCCTTTGGTTCACGCTTCTGGGGGCCGCCATGGCGTTAGGTGCCGGAATCGTCATAGCGGTCGTGACTGGTGTGATTACGTGCGTGCGTCCCGCTTTACAGGCCTGGACAAGCATAACAACGACTCGATATCGCGGCCTGAGCGTGCGCGCATTCATCCTCTCGACAGCGTCTTGCTCGTTATGGTTAGTACATGGCTTCGGCACGGGCGAGGCAGTAACCGTCGTCACGTCGGGTTGGTGCGCCGCCTGCTACGCCGTCGTCGCGGCTCGGGCCCGAATACTCCGATCACGAGCAGAACGCTCCTACGCAGCCGTTGATGGCCTCTCGTCAGTCGCGGCATTTCGACAAAGCCACCGTTCGGTGTCCGAACTAAGATCCTGAAACAGTGGGCCCAACCTCCCATTGTGCGAACCAGAACACCCTGGTCACGGGCTTGCGATTGTCAATTATCGGGCAAAATGCTTGATGCAAAGCCATTTTCGTCATCCGCAACGTGTACGGCTGTATGGCAAATGAGATATTTGGCGCTCAATCCGACAGCGGGCTTCATAACCCGGGACCGCTCCCTGTGTATCTGGGGGTGTTGCAAATGAGTTGTAAAGACGTTGCACCCAACGAGTCCCGTTTGCCTTTGAATCGAGGCGGTCTCGTCGACGCGACTTGATTGTGGCTCAACGGTCGAGGTAGGTCTGTGTGGATAGATGCCCCCGGCGCTGTTGGCACAGCCCCGAGGCGTGGCCCACTCCTCGGTGAAAGGAGTCGACGATGACTCAAAATAGGCGCGTTAGCAATACCGGAACAATGGATGAGCGTCGATGACGAGATGCGTTCCTACGCTCTCGTATACGCCGCCGGTCTGGCGATCACTGATGTGATCTCTGCGTTTGCCGACCATTATTCGCTCTCGCCCGAAGAGCCCTGGACTCCCAAAAGCAACGACACTGCCAGCATCGGATCGGAGGTCGATCGGATACTGGTCGAGTTGGAAAAGGCGACCATAAACGCCCGGTCGCTTCTTCGAGCCGCATTCGATTAGTCCAGCATCCGGGCTCGGCAGGATAGGTTGGCGCTGTGTTTTACAAGGTCGAAATCAGCGCCGAAACTCTTGAGGATTCCAGAACCATTCTCGACGCGTTGTTGGCGCAGAAGCTGGTGACCGGAGGTCAGTTTTTCGAGACGCCATCGCGGTTTCTATGGAAGGGCGAAACTCCTGAGTCCAGTTGGGCACGGTCTTGTCGTTGGTGACATCGTTGTAGGAACCGGCTCGGCGAACAGCAGCTGCCGTGTCCGCCTGCAAAGACTTCACCGAAAC